>CAMVIO010000045.1 GCA_947167555.1 uncultured Selenomonadales bacterium | reverse complement strand
GCAGATTCCGGTCTTTCACCGGTTAGAAACGTGCGCCGCCGGGCGCACCCAACAAGCGGCTGCTTTATATACAAAGCAAGCCGCTAGGGATGCTAGTGCATGAATTTTCATTAAAAAAGATTCACGTTACATGGGGAAGCTATGGACACAAAATGACCATTGCAAGTTTGGGCGACAGTTTGACGGTCTACCTTAATAAGAATAATGCAAAGAAAATCAAGGAAGTCTTGTACGACCTTGATATTGCATAACATACGGAAAGGAGCGATAACGATGGATAAGATGGAATTAAAATTTATTGCGGACACTATCTCAAAACTGCACACAAAATATGACATCAGGGATATTCACTTTTTCGGGACAAACAATAAAGCTATGAAAAAGATTGCCAGCGCTTGCGATGCTTATGCTAAACTGGGAAATGACGAAGCCCCCATGATTTGCTATGACGCAACCTTTTTCGGAAGCGCAACGGATGGGTTTGTGATGACGAACGAGAATATTTATATCCATAACCGTGTGGAGGACAATACCCTCAAAGTTCCCTATACGGATATTACGGATGTGATATACGAAGAGACTGATTCGGACGGTTTGGGTATTTATTTGATTTTGCCTATGAAACGTATCCTGATAAAAATGGGAACAACACGAGAGAATGAGATCAAGTCGATAACAGAATTGATAAAAGAAACAAGAGCACTTTTGCACTATGTATAAAAAGGGGGGCTTTTTATGTGGTCTTTCATAAAAAACGGAATTAAGTTAATGATTATTATTGGTATGATTGGAAGCCTTTTAGAAGCCTGTGGTTTTATAGGGAAATCGCCTTCCAAGAGTACATCAACGACTGCCAAGGTAGAAACTGCTGCAGACCAAGAAGCGCAAAAAAAAGCGGCGGCAGAGGCCGAAGCAAAGCGGAAAGCCGACGAAGAAGCGAAAAATCGCGCCGATTTTGAGACGGCTATGGAGCGCGGCATCAATGGCATGGTCTTTTGGTACACAGCGGTAAACCAGCCGAAAGCCCATCAATTTGCCTCGTTGCGGCAAAAGCTTCCTTTCCATGGGGCTCCAACAACCGAGGAATTAGAGAATGCAAAATTTGTCTACGCTAAAGAAGACGCCAAATTGTTCGGCAAGAATCCATTTGTCATCACAAACAGCGGCAGCAATCTGTACTTGTATTATGGAGAAACGAAAGACAATAAGCCTCACGGTGTCGGGATGCTCGCAAAAGGCGGCATCAATTATCCGCATCCAGTCTATATCGGGCATTTCCGTGACGGTCTTTATGACGGGTACGGCATTTTATATGAACGCCCAACGACTCCGCCGCCCGGTAAGGGACAAATCGAAATGAGTTTTGTAAAATACGAGGGCGAATTTGAAAAAGGTGTGTTTTCGAGCAAAGGCAACAAGTATTATTTGTCCAATTACACCGAAATGAAAGGCTATCCCGGCGTTTATGTTCCTGCCGTCCAACTGTCCAGCGGCAATTTCGATGAAGGGGAATTGAACGGGAAATGCTATCAATACCTTGCGGATATTCTCACTTTCGAGGGGAATTACAAAGACGGGAAAAAGAATGGAGATGGGGTTGAGTATTATCGTGGAGGGAAGATAAAATATAAAGGAGAGTTCAAGAACGACAGGCACGATGGAGAAGGTACATTGTACGCTGAAGACGGGACGGTGAAATATTCAGGGAAATGGAAAAACGGTGATTATGCACATTGACAAGCGTGGATAGCAATAGCCCGCAACCGCGTTTGAGATTGTGGGCTATTTTATAGACTCCGCCTCCATTGCTGTGCATTTCGCTTTTGGAGGTCAGTACGAATCCGACACGCAAAAATCCCTCCCACTGTGGAACTTCCGCAACTGGAGGGATTTTTATTTTATACGTTATGGTTCATATAGCCGCAAATCCGGCTCCTCTTACGCAATTCATTGACAGCTTTTTCATCAATGTCTATTTTTCCCGCCAACGACCAAATTTTGACTTGCTGTTTTTCACATTTTGCTAATCCATCAGGATCAATAAAACCATCTGTCACCGTAATCATGAAGCGCTGATTCGGTTTGGCCGACAAAATGTCCAACGGCTTTACGACCTCACCATCATAATTCCCCACCACCGCCAACATAAACCGCGCCTCCCTTGCTCTCATTTTCTTTCATTGTAGCATTATTGACAAGAAAACGCGGCAAGCAAATTCTACGCATATAACAACTATGCTACACCCCCGTCATTACAGGATTCTGCACGAAAGCGCACTTTCTCATACCCCATTTGTGACACGAAAGCGCACCTTCTGACAAGAACGCACGCAAAAAATCCCTCCCGCCGCAAAGTTCCGCAACTGGAGGGATTCTATTTTATGCGTTTATACTATCGCCGTTTCTTACATCATGCCCGGCATTCCGCCGCCCATGCCGCCTGCTGCGGGCATCGGGGGGTTCTTTTCCGGCTTGTCCGCGACGAGGGTCTCCGTCGTCAGAACCATGGCCGCGATGCTGGCCGCGTTCTGCAGCGTGGAGCGGACGACCTTCGCCGGATCGACGATACCGGCCTTGATCATATCCTCATACTCGCCCGTCAGCGCGTTGAAACCCTTGCCCTTGCCGGCCTTCTTAACTTCCTCGACGACAACCGAGCCCTCAAGGCCAGCGTTGTTCGCAATCTGGCGAACCGGCTCCTCGATGGCGCGCTTGACGATGTCGATGCCCGTCTGCACGTCGCCTTCCGCTTTCAGCGCATCGAGCGCCGGGAGAATGTCCACAAACGTCGTGCCGCCGCCGGCGACAATGCCTTCCTCGACCGCAGCGCGGGTCGCGTTCAGCGCGTCCTCGATGCGGAGCTTCTTGTCTTTCATCTCGACTTCCGTTGCGGCGCCGATCTCGATGACGGCAACGCCGCCGGAGAGTTTCGCGAGGCGCTCCTGGAGCTTCTCCTTGTCGAAGTCGGAAGTCGTCTCGGCAACCTGCTTCTTGAGCTGCTCAACGCGAGCGGCGATAGCCTTCTTGTCGCCGACGCCGTCCACGATCGTGGTCTCGTCTTTCGTCGCGCGAACCTGGCCCGCATGGCCGAGGTCGGCAATCGTGACGCTGTCGAGCTTGCGGCCCAGCTCCTCGCTGATGACCGTGCCGCCCGTCAGGATCGCGATGTCTTCCAGCATAGCCTTGCGGCGATCGCCGAAGCCCGGCGCCTTGACAGCCAGCGCCTTGAAAGTGCCGCGCAGCTTATTGACGACCAGCGTAGCGAGAGCCTCGCCGTCGAGGTCTTCCGCGATGATAACGAGTTCCTTGCCCTGCTTGACGACCTCTTCGAGAATCGGCAGGATGTCGGAAATCGTGGAAATCTTGCGGTCGGTAATCAGGATGTACGGATCTTTCAGAACCGCTTCCATCTTGTCCGCGTCAGTAACCATGTACGGGGAGATATAGCCGCGGTCGAACTGCATGCCCTCGACGACCTTCAGCTCCGTCTTCATCGTCTTGGACTCCTCGGAGGTGATGACGCCGTCCTTGCCGACCTTGCTCATGGCGTCGGCGATCAGCTTGCCGATGGTCTCGTCGGAAGAGGAAATCGTCGCAACCTGCGCCACGTCGTCGCCCTTGACCGTCTTCGCTTTCTTCTTGATTTCATCGACCAGCGTGTT
This sequence comes from uncultured Selenomonadales bacterium, assembly GCA_947167555.1. Classification (GTDB taxonomy): domain Bacteria; phylum Bacillota; class Negativicutes; order Selenomonadales; family Selenomonadaceae; genus RUG12372. The sequence continues at coordinate 7,516 of CAMVIO010000045.1, read as the reverse complement.
GACCGCCATCTCGATGCCCTTCTTCAGGACCATCGGATTCGCGCCCGCAGCGACATTGCGCATACCTTCACGAACCATCGCTTGCGCGAGCAACGTAGCCGTCGTGGTGCCGTCACCGGCCACGTCGTTCGTCTTCGTCGCAACTTCCTTGACGAGCTGCGCGCCCATGTTCTCAAACGGATCTTCGAGCTCGATGTCACGGGCGATCGTCACACCGTCATTCGTGATCGTCGGCGCGCCGAACTTCTTGTCAAGAACCACATTGCGGCCTTTCGGGCCAAGCGTCACCTTTACGGCGTCCGCCAGCGAATCAACGCCGCGACCAAGCGCGCGGCGGGCTTCCTCACCAAACAAAATCTGCTTTGCCATATCTCGTTATGCCTCCATTATCTCAATTATAAAGCGTCTGTAAATCAAAGAACCGCGAGGATATCGGACTGACGGATAATCAGATATTCCTCGTCGTCCACCTTGACCTCGTTGCCGGAATACTTCGCGAAGAGCACACGATCGCCCTTCTTGACCTCCATCGGCGCAACTTTGCCGCACTCGAGCATCTTGCCCGTACCGACCGCCACGACCTCACCTTCCTGAGGCTTCTCTTTCGCCGTGTCCGGCAGAACGATACCGCTCGCCGTCGTCATGTCCTTTTCTTTCACCTTGACCACAATACGCTCGCCCAATGGCTTAATCATGTTTACCTGCCTCCTGTTTCTATTGGAACTTTCTCTTTTGTTAGCACTCAACTTCAACGAGTGCTAACCACATGTCATATAATAATCGCTCTCGAAAAAAAAATCAAGTCCTTTTTTGACTTTTTGCCATTTTATTTTTTCTCTCATATTTTTCAATAACCCCCTTTTCATTTTCCGAAAATTTGATATAATGCTAGTTAGAAGAAGTGTTGTCCTTGATTGGATCCTTGGAAAGGAGGCGCTTGGTATGTCATCTGTTAGTATGATGACAGATACCGACAATAAGATGATGTCGCTTGCCGTCGTGCACGGCGTGAAAGCTCCCAGCCAGACATCCCATGCCATCAAAGGACTGGCCGGCGCGAACGGTGAAAGTGGCTCGCTGACGCCGATGCTAAAACCAATATCTGGACTCAGCGATTTCCTTGCCGAATACATCGACTCGAAAAACCGCTTCGAGGCAGAGTTGAGGACGACTCTCCAGGAAGCGCGAAAAGCTGCAGCGTCGATGGAAACGATGGAATATGCACAAACAGAACGGAAGGAACACGTCGCCGCAGAGGCATCCGAAATCGCATCGAAACAGGAAACAGACAAAGATTCCGTCGATACTGTGGAAACCTTTGCTGACCGTTACAACAACCTCACGGAATTTTTGAAAGAAAACAAGGACGTTTCTGAGCGTGCTTCTTCCATCACATCTGCATTGAAGGACGCTTCCCGCTCTGTCGGAGCATTCGCCGCCATTGGCATCACTGCTGATGAGAACGGCAAGCTCCATGTGAATGCGTCTCGTTTGGCGGCTTCCCTGAAAGACCGCCCAGAAAGCGTAGAATATGTACTTGGCAAAGGCGGCTTGGCCGGACGCGCAAAAAAGAGCATCAAGCTCGCCACATTCAACCAGGATAAGCTGTTCCCCTCCGTATCTTCTGCGATGGGTCGTGAAGACAATCCTGCGAAGTCCATGTACTCCCCAAAAGCTGTCACTGCACAGAATGATTTCAATGACCGCGGCTCAATGCTAAACCTGTATTCTTGAACCGAACAAAAAATGCTCCCGCATTGACGATTATTCGCCGATGCGGGAGCATTTTTGTTATCTTAACCACTTCGTTTATTTATTGATATTGCATTTCCTTCATCACAGGACGATACCCGGTGCCGAGATCAGTATAGGTAATCCAGTTCGCTTCCGCATCCCAAGTCAAATCGTAGCGATGGGACTGTGGCTCAACGTTGTCGAAATTCTCAAAGGACAGCACCAGTGAACCGTCGGTCAGCGGCGTGATGTTTGCCTCGCCGGAGGGCACGCCGGAGTGGAAATTCCTGCTGTCGACGTAAACCTGCATTTTGCCCGCCGTAGCGTCATATCCGTACAATTTTGCCTGATTGCGGCTAGCGATAACGAAAAACGTCTTGTCGTTTTCCTCGTCGCGCACGGCGCGGAACCAATAACCGTAAGTCACCTCCGGCAGATACTCCTCATAAACGCGATCTTTATCCCGCGTCATTATTACATGATAGCGCCCTTTATCGTCAGCCGCAAGCAAGCTTCGAATCTGCACGCTGATCTTACCGTCCGGCGTGGTGAAAGATTCCTTCCATGCCTCAGTCTTGCTGATTTGCGCGGTCAGATTTGCCTGATATTTAATCAGCGCGAAGGAACTCGCCTCCACCGTCGTATGCACCTGCGCGCTGAAAAATGCCGCCCCAGCCATCAGTGGAACGATAAACAATTTTTGCCATTTTTTCATTATGAGTACCTCCCTATTCACCAATAATTAACGATTCACCGGTCATTTCCTTCGGCGTGTTAAGCCCCGCAAGCTTCAAAAGTGTCGGCGCGATGTCGCAGAGCTTCCCTTTGCGAAGTCTATGCAGACGATGCGCGTTCACAAGGATAAACGGCACAGGGTTCGTCGTATGCTGGGTGAACGGCGCTCCAGTCTCCTTGTCGAGCATCTGCTCGCAGTTGCCGTGGTCGGCTGTAATGCAAAGCACGCCTCCCTCTTTTTTGATGGCCTCGACGACTCGCCCGACGCAGGCGTCCACCGTCTCGACGGCCTTGACCGCTGCATCCATGACCCCCGTATGTCCGACCATATCACCGTTGGCAAAATTCAAGATAATGAAGTCATATTTGGCGGAACCGATAGCCTCGACGACTTTATCCGTGACTTCAATCGCGCTCATTTCCGGCTGAAGATCATAAGTCGCGACCTTCGGCGACGGCACAAGAATACGGTCTTCATGATCGTAAGGCTTTTCAAGACCTCCGTTGAAGAAGAACGTAACATGCGCATATTTTTCAGTTTCGGCGATGCGAAGCTGTGTCAACCCCGATTTCTCTATCACTTCGCCTAGAGTCTTCGTCAAAGCTTCCGGCGGATAGGCAATCTGGACGTTGAGCCCCGCCTCATACTGTGTCATGGTAACGTAGGCTGGACGCAACGCCTCATCACGCTTGAAGCTATCAAAAGTCTCATCGGTAAAAGCGTGGGTAAGCTCCCGTGCCCTATCAGGACGAAAATTGAAGAAAATCACACCGTCCTCCGGCTTCATACCGTCATAACCTTCCAGCACTGTAGGAATCACAAATTCGTCGGTTACGTCCGCCGCATAGGAATCAGCAATCGCTGTCGCTGCGTCTTTCTTCTTTACTCCGACGGCATGAGCGATGGCCTCATAAGCCTTCGTCACACGCTCCCAACGCTTGTCACGGTCCATTGCGTAGAAACGACCGGAAATTATTGCGATCTTCCCGACGCCAATCTCTGCAAGTTTATTCTCCAAATTCGCAAGATAACCTGCCGCACTCTTCGGCGCCACATCACGTCCGTCGAGGAACGCATGAACCCAAACATTTTTTAATCCCTCACGCTTCGCCATTTCAACCAGCGCATAAAGATGGTCGGTGTGACTATGGACGCCGCCCGGCGAAACGAGTCCAAAGAGATGCAAAGCGCCGCCTTTTTCCTTCACCGTCTTCATGACACCGGAAAGCGCCTCATTCTTGAAGAAAGAACCGTCACGAATCGCGCGGGTAATGCGCGTCAACTCCTGATATACGACACGCCCCGCGCCGATATTCGTATGACCAACCTCGGAGTTTCCCATTTGCCCGTCAGGGAGTCCCACTGCCTCGCCGGAGCAAAGCAATTCCGTCACAGGGCAAGACTTCATCAGCCCATCAATCACAGGTGTCTTACCGACCGCCACGGCGTTGTCTTTCGCCGCTGGGTCGCCGTTCCCCCATCCGTCCATGATGACCAACATCACAGGCGCGTTTTTTAGTTTTGCCATAAGTCCCTCCAATGCTAAAGGGCGGAGACCATTCGCATTTCTCCGCCCACTTTTGCAATCAATCCGTCCTGCTGATCTCCTTTGCCTCGGCCTTTGACTTTTCAGGCTTCTTCTGGCCAAACTTGACAATCTTGCTGAAATCCTGCGCCTTCAGGGATGCACCACCGACAAGAGCGCCATCCACGTCCGGCTTTTCCATCAAGCCGTCAATGGTGTCGGGCTTGACGCTGCCACCATAAAGGATACGGATTGCATCGGCCACCTCAGCATCGTACAGCCCTGCCAGCGTAGCGCGAATCATTTCGCATACTTCCTGTGCCTGCTCAAAAGTAGCTGTCTTCCCAGTTCCAATGGCCCAAATCGGTTCATAGGCAACGACGCATTTCGAAGCGGAAAGCGCCCCCATACCCGCAAAAGCTTTTTTGACCTGCTCGGCAACAAAATCCTTATAGGCGTTCGCTTCGCGCGTTTCCAACGATTCCCCAACACAGATGATTGGAACGATTCCGGCGGCAACCGCCGCCTTTGCGCGCTTGTTAACGGTATCATCCGTATCACCGAAATACTCGCGCCGCTCGGAGTGGCCGACGATGACGTATTTTACGCCGATATCCTTAAGCATTGCAGCAGCCAACTCCCCCGTGTAAGCGCCGCTTTCCTCCCAATGCACGTTCTGGGCTCCAACGCCGATATTCGGAGACGTCCCAACTTTTTTGACGGTCAGCGTCAGCGCAGTCGCCGGCGGGCAGAGCACAACGGTTCTGTCCTTCATATCTTCCACCAGCGGTAGCAGTTCCTTCAAAAGCGCCTCAGCCTCGGTATTCGTCTTATTCATCTTCCAGTTGCCCGCGATGATGGGCTGACGCGTCCACGGGGATGGTTGTTCCGCCTCATCGGAAGAAAACTTCTTGATAATTTCTTCTATCATTACAACATGCCTCCTATCATTTATCCGCAATGGCTGCGAGCCCCGGCAGTGTCTTTCCTTCTAGGTATTCCAGCGTCGCGCCGCCACCTGTCGAGATATGGGAAATCTTGTCCGAAAGCCCGGTCTTTTTCAGCGCTGCAATCGAGTCGCCGCCGCCAACGATGCTGACCGCCCCGGCCTCCGTCGCCTCAGCCACCGCATGAGCCACCGCCTCGGTCCCCTTCGCGAATGCGTCAAACTCAAAGACACCCATCGGCCCATTCCAAACGATGGTCTTCGCACCTTTCAGCGCATCGGCATACAGCTTCGCCGTCTCCGGGCCGCTGTCGAGAGCCTGCCAGCCGTCCTCGATACGATCTACCTTCACAGTCTTGTGGTTTGCCTCCGCTTTGAAATCATCGGCAACTTCCACATCCACGGGGAGCACCAGCTTCACGTTGTTCGCATGGGCCTTCGCCGCCAGCTTGCGCGCAAGCTCGTATTTGTCCGGCTCCGTCAGCGACTTACCGACGTTTAATCCCTGCGCCGCCAGGAAAGTGTTTGCCATGCCGCCGCCAATGATGATCGTGTTTACCTTATCGATCATGTTGTCGATGACGGCAATCTTGTCGGAAACCTTCGCGCCGCCGAGGATCGCGACAAACGGACGCTCCGGCGCTTCGAGAGCCTTTCCTATGAAGTCGAGCTCTTTGCCGATCAGATAGCCAGCCACCGTCTCCTTGTATTTCGTGATGCCTTCATTCGAGGCATGACCACGATGGGCACAGCCGAAAGCGTCATCGACAACGACATCCGCGAGGTCGGCAAGCTGCTTCGCAAAGTCAGGATCGTTTTTCTCCTCTTCTGGATGGAAGCGCAGATTTTCCAGTAAAAGCACTTCACCCGGCTGGAGCTTCGCTGCCGCCTCCGTAGCAGGCGCACCGACACAATCCTCCGCGAATGCCACGGGCTTGCCCAACAATTCCGAAAGGCGAGCCGCCACCGGCTTTGTGGACATTTCCGGCACAACTTTCCCCTTCGGCCGTCCGAGATGGCTCGCGAGAATGACTGCCGCGCCCTGCTTCAAAAGATACTCGATCGTCGGCAACGTCGCACGAATACGCTTGTCATTCGTGATGTTCTGGTTCTCATCCAGCGGTACGTTGAAATCCGCCCGCACGAATACTTTTTTTCCTTTGACATCAATATCTTCGAGTGTTTTCTTTGCCATGAAATTTCCTCCCCGCCTTGTATTTTTAAACCAAAAAGACCCGGCCCGTGAAAAGGCCGGGCCTCTGTTTTACCCGAAATCAAACAATATGATTATTTCTGCACCAACGTCTCCAGATATTTGATCGTGCGAACCATCTGGCTCGTGTAGCTGTTCTCGTTGTCATACCACGAAACGACCTGCACCTGCGTCAGTTCGTCGTTGATCGGATTGACCATCGTCTGCGTCGCGTCAAACAGCGAACCGTAGGTCATGCCGACGATATCGCTGGACACGATCTCATCCGTATTGTAGCCGAAAGATTCGTTCGAAGCCGCTTTCATTGCCGCGTTGACCTCGTCTACAGTGACCTTGCCCTTGACAACGGCAATCAAGATCGTCGTGGAACCCGTCGGCGTCGGAACACGCTGCGCCGCACCAATCAGCTTGCCTTTCAACTCAGGAATGACAAGGCCGATGGCCTTTGCCGCGCCCGTGGAATTCGGCACGATATTGATGGCGGCGGCGCGGGAACGGCGAAGATCACCTTTACGCTGCGGACCGTCCAGCGTCATCTGATCACCGGTATAGGCGTGAATCGTCTGCATGATACCGCTCTGAATCGGAGCGAGTTTGTGGAGAGCTGCCGTCATCGGCGCAAGGCAATTCGTCGTGCAGGAGGCTGCCGAAATCACGTCATCGCCCGGCTTTAGCGTCTCATGGTTGACGTTATATACAATCGTCGGCAAATCATTACCCGCCGGAGCAGAAATGACAACCTTCTTCGCCCCCGCCTTAATATGCGCGGAGGCTTTATCCTTCGACGTGTAGAAGCCTGTGCACTCCAACACCACGTCAACTTTCAAATCGCCCCAAGGCAAATTCGCGGCGTCAGCTTCCTTGAAGATTTGGATGGTCTTGCCATCCACTGTAATGCCGTCTTCCTCAGCTTTCACATCATGGTCATAGCGCCCCTGAGTGGAGTCGTACTTCAAAAGATGCGCAAGCATTTTCGGGCTCGTGAGGTCGTTGATTGCGACAATCTCATACCCTTCGGCGGAAAACATCTGACGGAACGCCAGACGACCGATACGCCCAAACCCGTTGATTGCTACTTTTACTGCCATAAGACACAGCCTCCTAAAAAAATAAAATTTTGTCCCCTTCGGGATATTACTCGCATTTGTCCGAAAAATCCCGCTTTTTATTATAGCGCAAATGGGACGTAAACGCAACGGAAAACAATGCGGTCAAAGGTCCGCTTTTTCACGTACAAGTTCCGCCTGCACACGAATCGCACACTCCAACCTTTTTTTCTGGATTGCGCAGCCGACTTCGTAAGGCTTGCGGATGTCGCCGTGGAAAAGCTCGGCGTTCGCGTGGCAGCCGCCGCTGCAAAAG
>CAMVIO010000044.1 GCA_947167555.1 uncultured Selenomonadales bacterium | reverse complement strand
TTGGAACATTGCACGCTTTGCCCTCGTCAATGCGGTGTGAACCGTCTCGCGGGTGAGCGAGGTTATTGCGGCGCGGGGCGGTTGGCTCGCGTTGCGCTTGTTTCTTTGCATCCCTGGGAGGAGCCGTGCATTGCCGGTACGTCCGGTGCGGGCACGGTGTTTTTTTCGCATTGCAGCCTGCGCTGTCTTTTTTGCCAGAACGCTGTGATCAGTCACGAGGAAAACGGAATCGACGTGACGGAGGAACGGCTGGCGGAGATTTTTCTGGAGCAGCAGGAGCGGGGCGCGGCGACGCTGGATCTTGTGACACCGACGCATTTCGCGCCGCAGATTTTGTCGGCGCTTCGCATGGCGAAGTCTCGCGGGTTGACGCTGCCTGTGGTCTGGAATTCCAGCGGATATGAACGGGAGGAAAGCATCCGCGCGATAGCCGATGCAATTGACGTTTTCCTTCCCGATCTCAAATATATCGACGAAAAAAGCGCGGCCGACTGCTCAGACGCGCGGGATTATTTTTCGTATGCCTCGGCGGCAATCAAGGCGATGGTTGGGGCAAAGGGCGCGCCTGTGCTGCGGGAGGACGGAATCCTTGAACGCGGCGTACTGGTGCGCCATTTGATCCTGCCGGGGAAGCGGAAGGAAAGCATGAGAATCCTCGATTGGCTTTGGCAAACGTTCGGGGATAAGATCATGCTTTCGCTGATGGGGCAGTATACGCCGATGTATCGTGCGGCGGAGGTCAAGGGGCTGAATCGGAAGCTGACGACCTTTGAATATCAGTCCGTCGTCGACCACGCGCTGGATCTTGGAGGCACACGCTGCTATGTGCAGGAGCGCGGCGCGGCTTCGGAGGAATTCGTACCGAAATTTGACGGGACGGGCGTAATTCGCTAGAATATGGAAAAACATAAGCAAAGGGAGACGTTACATTGAGCAATTTAGAGGTAGGAATCGTCGGGTTGCCGAATGTCGGCAAGAGCACGCTGTTCAACGCGATCACGAAGGCGGGCGCGGAGGCCGCGAATTATCCGTTCTGCACGATCGAGCCGAACGTGGGCGTCGTGGACGTCCCGGACGCGCGGCTCGGCGTTTTGCATGAGATGTACCAATCGAAAAAGACAACGCCGGCGTCGGTGCGTTTCGTCGATATCGCCGGACTTGTGCGCGGCGCGTCGAAAGGCGAAGGGCTGGGCAACCAGTTCCTGGAGCATATCCGGCAGGTGGACGCCATCGCCCATGTGGTGCGCTGCTTCGAGGACGAGGATATCACCCACGTGGAGGGGGCCATCGACCCGATTCGCGACATCGAGATCATCACGACGGAGCTTTGCCTCGCCGATCTCGATACGGTGGAAAAGCGGCTCGTCAAAGCGCAGAAGCTGACGAAAAGCGGCAACAAGGAGGCGAAGGCCGAGGAGGCGGCGCTTCAAAAAATCGCGGCGCTCTTGGGCGACGCGAAGCCCGCGCGGAAGGCGGAGCTTTCCGACGATGAGCGGGGCCTGCTCCGCGACCTGAATCTTTTGACGATGAAGCCGACGCTATATGTGGCGAATGTGGCCGAGGATGAGGCGGCGACGGCGGACGCGGAAAATCCCTTCGTACAGAAGGTCAAAGCGTATGCCGCCGAAGAAGGCGCCGAGGTCGTGGCGATTTCCGCTCGGGTCGAGTCGGAGATCGCGGAGCTTTCCGGCGACGAGGCGAAGGAATTCCTGGAGACGCTGGGGCTTTCCGAGTCCGGGCTTGACCGGCTGATCAAAGCGGCGTTCTCGCTTCTGGGGCTGTTGACCTTCCTTACGGCGGGACCGGACGAGTGCCGTGCCTGGACGATTACGAAAGGAACGACGGCGCCGAAGGCCGCCGGAAAGATTCACTCGGACATCGAGCGCGGCTTCATCCGGGCCGAGATCGTTAACTACGACGACCTGATCGCTGCGGGCAGCATGAACGCTGCGAGGGAAAAAGGACAGATTCGCCTCGAAGGAAAAGATTATGTGATGCAGGACGGGGACGTGACCTACTTCCGATTTAATGTATAGCTTCAATATATAACGGGCAAAAAATACCGCCGACCGCGATTTTTTCGCAGTCGGCGGTATTTTTGTGTTCAGATTTAATCTTTGGGCACCATGTCCTCGGCTTTCAGCGTGCCGTTTTTCGCGCGTTGGGCGAACTCCGCCGTGGCGGTGAAGAGGACGTCGCTGGAGCTGTTCAGGGCCGTTTCGCAGGAGTCCTGTAATACGCCGATGATGAAACCGACGCCGACGACCTGCATGGCAATGTCGTTGTTGATGCCGAAGGAAGCGCAGGCCACCGGGATCAGCAGCAGCGAGCCGCCCGCAACGCCGGACGCGCCGCAGGCGCCGACCGTCGAGATAATCGAGAGCAGCAGCGCCGTCGGCATATCGATCTGGATGCCCATCGTATTCGCCGCCGCCAGCGACAGTACCGTAATCGTGATGGCCGCGCCCGCCATGTTGATGGTCGCGCCCAACGGGATCGAGATCGAGTAGATGTCCGGGTTCAGCCCGAGGCGTTTGCAAAGGCGCATATTGATCGGGATGTTCGCGGCGGAGCTGCGGGTGAAGAACGCGTAAATGCCGCTTTCCCGAAGCGTCGTGAATACCAGAGGATACGGGTTCTTGTGAGTTTTCAGGAACACGACCAACGGGTTCATGATCAACGCGACGGAGAAGAAGGCGCCGAGGAGCACAGCGAGAAGCCGTGCGTAGCTCAGGAGCGCGTCGAGCCCGCTCTCGCCGATGGCGTCCGCCACGAGGCCCATGATGCCGAAAGGCGCAAGCTTGATGATCCACTGCACGATTTTCGTCACGCCTTCGGCGACGTCGGCGATGAAGGATTGGGTGGCTGCCGAAGTCCTGCGAAGCGCGATGCCGAACAGCACCGCCCATGCGAGGATGCTGATATAGTTCGCCTTGCTGATCGCGTTCACCGGATTGTCCACGACGGACAACAGCAGGTTCCTCAAAACCTCGACGATGCCGCTGGGCGGCGCGATATTCGCGTTGGTGACGGAAAGCTTCAGCTCCGTCGGGAAAAGGAACGACGCCGCCACGGCGACCAGCGCGGCGCAGAATGTGCCGATTATATAAAGCCCGATGACCGGACGCATGGACGAATTGCCCGCGGACGTGTCACGCGCCATCGCGTTGCGGACGAGCACGAAGACGAGAATCGGAGCGATGCCTTTCAGCGCGCCGACAAACAGTTTTCCGAAAATGGCCAGCACCGGGATCGTTTGCGGCGCGGCCACCGCCAGCACGATGCCGATGACGAGGCCGCACGCGATCAGCCCAATCAGCGGCGCTTCCATGTACCGGTGTACTAATGAGTTCAAAATAAAAGCCTCCCCAAATATAGTAAAAATCTTTCCATAGTATACTCTAAGAGGACATGAAAGGCAAGCCGGCTTATTCATCGTTTCCTTTGCAATTGAAATATGATACAATAAAACGGTATTTTCAAAACAGAGGTAATTTCAACATGGAAAGCCGTACCCTTCAAACCCGGCTGCGCCAGCGCCGGGATCAGGAAAAGAAAAAAGCGCTGCTCATCCTGCTCGCGTTTGCGCTCGTGCTCGGTCTTTGGCTTTGGTATTATTTCGTCTACACGAGGACGCCGGAGTATGCCGCCCGCAGCGTCGCGGAGGCTTGCGCGCGTCATGACAGCGCTGCCGTGCAGCGCTATGTGAATCTGGATCGCACCCTGTCGCGCGCTTATGACGATCTCACCGACGACATGCTGCGCTATGACGCCGCGCTGACTGCCGAGAACAAAGTGCAGTACGAGCAGTTTTACGACGTCATAAAGCCGCAGATGCTCGCAGGTATCCGCGAAGTCCTGATGCGGTATATCGAGACCGGGGAATGGACGCTCCCGCAGGGGACGAGCATGACAAAAGGCCGCCAGCTCGGCATCGACTTCGAGCGTTTCCTTGAGCGTTCCCAGATCCGGAACATTGAATATATCAATGTGGAGAGTGCGCACGTTGTCGGAGACACGGCCGACGTACAGGTCTCAATTCGGGACCGCGTGACCGAGATTCCTTTTTCATTGCGTCTGCGCATGGAACGCGCACAGGACGGCCACTGGCAAGTCATCCGCATGGAAAACTACAAGCTGTATCTTGACGCGTTGGCGACGAGGCAGAACCAGGACATTGCCGACTATATCGCGGCGACTTACGATATTGTCTCTTCTTATAATCAAATGCTGGAGTCCCAGCGAGCCCGCTTTTCGGCTCTTGCCCGCCAGGCGCACGGAGTCTTTTACGGCGATACAGCCGACGCCGTTGCCGCGCTGATCGAGAACGAGACCATCCCGACGCTGAAGGAGCGGCAGAATCAACTTGACGCTATCGCGATCCCGCGGGGCGCGGCCTATCTCGCGAATCTGCGCCACACCTCCACGGACCTTTCCATCGCGGCGTGGACTCATTACCTGAAAGGAATCACCACCGGGGAAAACGAGGAATACAACACTGCCGAGACACTTTTGAAGCAGGAGCTGGAAATCGAGCTCCGCATCACCGACATCATCCAGCACAACACAGTCAGTCAGGCGCTGCCGGATATCCCGTAGCCGGTCCTTTTTCCGCCATGCGTTGTCAGCTAGCACTCGACGTAGCCTTACTACGCCTTCGCGCTATCTTCCCAGCCTGACGGAAAATTTCCTCGGCTAATGAAAATAATTGAAAAAAACTTTTATTCGATAATGAAATATGTTACAATTAGAAAAAATGTTCGGAGAAAATATTTTCGGACGCAGAAGGGAGATTTTTATGGAAAAGAAAAAGGACAGCAAAGCATTCGAGATGCCGGAGGACAAGAGCATCGCGCTGGAAAAGGTGCTGAAGGATCTGCAGAAGACCTTCGGCGACGGCTCGATCATGCGGCTCGGCGAGGCGACGGCCAATATGAACGTGGAGGTCATCCCGACGGACATCCTGCCGCTGGATCTGGCGCTCGGCGTCGGAGGCATCCCCCGGGGACGTATCATCGAGGTTTACGGCCCGGAGTCGTCGGGCAAGACGACGGTATCGCTGCATATGATCGCGGCGGCGCAAAAGCGCGGCGGCGTGGCGGCGTTCATCGACGCGGAGCACGCTCTCGATCCGATTTACGCGAAGAAACTCGGTGTGGATATCGACAATCTTCTGATTTCCCAGCCGGACAACGGCGAACAGGCGCTGGAAATCGCGGAAGCGCTTGTTCGGAGCGGCGCGATTGACATCGTCGTCGTGGACTCGGTGGCCGCGCTCGTGCCGAAGGAAGAAATCGACGGCGAGATGGGCGATCTCCAGGTGGGGCTGCAGGCTCGGCTGATGAGCAAAGCGATGCGGAAGCTGACCGGCTTCATTTCGAAATCCCGCGCTGTGGCAGTATTTATCAACCAGGTCCGCGAGAAGATCGGCATCTCCTACGGCAATCCCGAAACGACCACGGGCGGTCGCGCGCTGAAATTCTACTCGACCGTCCGCATGGAAGTCCGCAAGGGCGAGGTGCTGAAGCAAGGCACAGAGTCTGTCGGCGCCCACACCAAGGTCAAGATCGTCAAGAACAAGGTGGCTCCTCCCTTCAAGACGGCGGAGTTCGATATCATGTACGGCGAAGGCGTATCCCGCGAGGGCTGCGTGCTCGATATGGCGGCGGAGCTGGACGTCGTGAAGAAGAGCGGCTCCTGGTATGCGTATAAAGAAACCCGCCTCGGACAAGGCCGCGATTCGGTCAAGGAGCTTTTGAAGACGGATCGGAAGCTCTATGACGAACTGGCGGCAAAGGTACTGGCGGCGCTCAAGGCGCAAGCCGAGGAAGCGGAAAAGAAAGCGGCCGCCAAGAGAGCCAAAGCGGCGGAGGCGATGAATGCGAGCGCGGAAAACGCAAAAGCAAAAGCCTAAGCCCACTGCGCTGGAAAAAGCGGTGGAACTCCTGGCAAGGCAGGAGCAATCGTCGGCGCGGCTACGGGAAAAACTTCGGCAGCGGGATTACGAGGCGGAGGAAATCGACGCGGCGATAGCGCGGCTGGAAGAACGCCACTATCTGAACGACGAGGAATCCTGCGCCCGACAATATCAAAAGCTGTACGAGGAAAGCGGCATGAGCGTCCGGCAGATCGAGCAAAAGCTGCTCACGCGCGGCTTCCCGTCGTCGCTGGTTCGCGCTTCGGCGCCGAAGGACGAAGGGCGGGAGGAACGTGAACTGAACGCCGCGCTTCGCTCCCTGCGTTCGCGATTCCGCGCCGCTGCGCCCCGGGCAAAGATGAAGCAGTTCCTGTATCGACGCGGTTTTTCCTACGGGATCTGCGACTCGGCAACGTCCGCTTTTTTGGAGGAAAATCCGGAACTATTATTGAAGGAGAACGAATCCTATGACGAATGAACTGGTGCTGGTGCTGGACTTCGGCGGCCAGTACAATCAACTGATTGCCCGCCGGGTGCGGGAGTGCGACGTCTATTGCGAGGTCCATCCGCACACGCTGCCTCTGGACGAGATTCGCGCGAAAAATCCGAAGGGGATCATCCTGACCGGAGGTCCGCAGAGCGTCTATGGCGAAGGCGCGCTTTCCTATGACGCAGGCCTTTTCTCGCTGGGCGTGCCGGTGCTGGGCATCTGCTACGGCTCGCAGCTCATGGCTCACGCGCTGGGCGGCGAGGTGAAAGCTGCAGAAACGAGCGAATACGGAAGAGCGGAGCTGGAAATCACGGCAGCCTCGTCGCGGCTTTTTGCAGGCGTCAATAATAAAACCGTCGTATGGATGAGTCACACCGACCGCATCACGCGCGTTCCGGAAGGCTTCACGACCACGGCGAAAACGGCGGACTGCCCGATAGCGGCTTTCGAGAACGCTGAGCGCGGTCTTTACGCCACCCAGTTCCATCCCGAGGTCATGCACACCGCCGAGGGACAGAAAATGCTTCGGAATTTCGTGCGGGACATCTGCGGCTGCAAAGGCGACTGGACCATGGGACCGTTCATCGAGAACACAGTGGCCGCGCTTCGGGAAAAAATCGGAAGCGGTCGCGCTCTTTGTGCGCTGTCCGGCGGCGTTGATTCGTCGGTGGCGGCGGCGCTTCTGTCGAAAGCCATCGGCAAACAGCTCACCTGCGTCTTCGTCGATCACGGGCTCCTCAGGAAAAACGAGGGCGACGAGGTCGAGGCGGCCTTCGGGCCGGGCAGCGGCTTCGACCTGAATTTCGTGCGCGTCAACGCGGGCGAGCAGTTCTTTGCGAAGCTGAAGGGCGTTACCGAGCCGGAGCAGAAGCGCAAGATCATCGGCGAGGAATTTATCCGCGTTTTCGAGGCCGAGGCGAAAAAAATCGGCGCCGTGGATTACCTCGTGCAGGGCACGATCTATCCCGACGTCATCGAGAGCGGTCTCGGCAAGGCAGCGGTCATCAAGTCCCATCACAACGTGGGCGGGTTGCCCGACTATGTGGACTTCAAGGAAATCGTCGAGCCGCTCCGCTTGCTTTTCAAGGACGAAGTGCGGAAAGCAGGACGCGCCCTGGGGCTTCCCGAGAACATCGTGAACCGCCAGCCGTTCCCGGGTCCCGGCCTCGGCATCCGTATCATCGGCGAAGTCACGCCGGAAAAAGTCAAGCTCGTGCAGGACGCCGACGCCATCTACCGCGAGGAAGTGGCGAACGCGGGCGCGGACAAAGAGCTTGCGCAATATTTCGCCGCGCTGACCAACATGCGCTCGGTCGGCGTCATGGGCGACGGCAGGACCTACGACTACGCCGTAGCGCTCCGCGCCGTCCTGACCAGCGACTTCATGACGGCAGAACCGGCCCGTCTCCCGTGGGACGTTCTCGCGAAAGCAGCCAGCCGCATCGTGAACGAGGTCAAAGGCGTCAACCGCGTGCTTTACGACTGCACAGGGAAGCCGCCGGCCACGATAGAGTTCGAATGAGATTTTCTAAAATATTTATTGTGTTCTCATTTGATAAAACTGTTTACGGACTAAATGCATTAGAATAACATTCGATAGTTGTAGTTTTACTCTATAGCTGATGCCGAAGAATCGTATATTGGTATGCGAGGAGGAATCTGTATGGTGGGGAAAAAGATTAATGGGTATGAAGTTGTAGACTTCATAGGAAAGGGTTCTTTTGGCACAGTTTACAAATGCAAAAAAGATAATAGCGTATATGCTATGAAAGTGTTTGCAATGGATTATGTTGCGGCCGAGTTTGCAAAGAATTCCGATAACCGTGTCACTCGTGAGATTGAAGCACTTAAAAAAGTCAAGAGTAAATATGTGTCTTCCTATATAGATGATGGAACATTCACCGATAATGGATGGGAGTATATATATGTAATCATGGATTTTGTTGATGGACAAGATTTGGAAAGGATTATGAAAACGCGATCGTTTAGTATTGATGAGGCGTTAAATATTTTTGATCAAATTTTAAACGGTATTGAATCCATACATTTGCAAAAATTAATTCATCGAGATCTGAAACCAGCAAATATATATATGATGGATAATAACGATATTAAAATTTTGGATTTTGGCTTATCTAAATTGATTGATTATACGTCGATTACCAATACAGGCGATCAGCTTGGAACACCTCTCTATATGTCACCCGAACAAATTAGTGATAGCAAAAATGTTGACTACCGATCAGACTATTATGCATTAGGTGTTATGCTATTTAAACTACTTACAGGTAAGTCTCCTTATGGGGAAGTGAATTCTCGGGAAGAATTATATTACAAAATAAAGATGGAGTCGCCTATATCAATAAGGTTATTTATTCCTACAATAGAAAATAACATTGATAATTTACTCGTAGCATTATTGCAAAAAGAAAATTATAAAAGACCAAATACAATTGATGACATTCGACAATACATGCATAATATAAATGAAACGCCCACGAGTATTTTTAAAGCCTTCGAGCCCACTCACTATGTACGCCTTTGGAACGAAAAAACTGTATTGGAAGAATATTACAACGATGGATACTCCATAAATAATGTTGTATTTCCTATCAACCATCAGGATCGGCAAAAAAAATTGTTACAGTTTATTAAAGCACACCAAATAAATACCATAATTGATCCTGCTACAATAAGACTGGCTTATGACACATATGCCGATGTAAAAGGTTTGGTTGCTTTGTCATATGCGCCTAATGACATGAGCCGATTAGAATTAGAAGACCTGAGAGATTATGAAAAGAAAAAAGAATATGTTAAAAAAGTCGTAGACGAGCAACGAAAACATGAAGTTAATAATATAGTAGCGCCTTTCCATATGAGCAACAATTCTAATTTGAACACGATAAAAATGGATACAAATGAGAATTGGTTTTCTTTAGATGTAAAATTGTTGGAAGAAACAAGAACTTATTTAAATTCAATCGATTTTAAAGGGAATTTAATTGGTGGTTTTTGCATAAAATCGGATATTCTTACCAATAAATCGGAAAGAGAATATTTCCTTAATGTATTATCTGGATTGAATTGTGATATGTATTGGATATATGTAGATTGTATTGATGAAGATTCCAATGCAGCTCAACTCTACAACTATGCTACAGCGTTGCTCGATTTACAACAGTCGACTAACAAGCCGGTTATTGCAGGAAGGATTGGAGCGTTTGGGTTAGCACTTTTGGCTTTCGGATTATATGCTTTTGAATCAGGAACATCAAGATTTGAATCGTTTTACGAAGATTTATATAAGGAAGCAACGGATTCTTATAATATGTATGTTAGATATTATATACCAGAGCTTTTGACCAATGTGGCAATTGAGCGAAAAAATCCAATCAAAATAATGCAGCTATTACAATCAAAAATCGGAGCGGATATAACATGCCATTGTCCTTACTGTGAAGGTGTCGATCCAAAGTTATTGATAAGAGACGGATTAACTAAAAAACATTTTCTTTATAGACGAAATGAAGAAATACAACGTCTGAGAAATATGCAAACGAAAAATGAACGAATAAACTTTATTACAGAAAGAATCGATAACGCGATAAACTATTATAAACATCTCAAACCAATCTTCAAAGAGGATGATTATAAGTTCCTAAAAACATGGAAAGAAGTAATAGGAAAATTGCAAAAGCGGGGTTAATACAATGTTGGAAGCACAAATTGTTAACTCGATGAACGATTATTTAGACAAACATGGAATATGCTATGCTAATGAAATTCGTATGGGAATCGGAATCCCAGACATTTCCTTCAATCTTGGCGGGAATAGAAGAATAAAATGTTTGGATGATTATTATTTGCTCTCTATATGGGATTATGTAAATGCTGAAAAGCAAACAACTCTAAAAGAAATAGGAAATAAATTTTTGTTCTCATTAGATAAAGTAAGAAGGTATGTTTATCGATTGGTACAAATGAGTTTGGTAGCCATCAAAAATGAGATAGTAAGGATAATAAAGAATATAAAGACTGCACGTCTTGGAACGACCATTGCAGTAGAAGCAAAAATCAGTGATTGGAGAAATGGAATCGTCCAAGCGCAAAGATACTTATTGTTCTCCGATTATTCATATCTATTACTTCCAAAGGCGAGCATTAACATAGTTGATTTTAAATTATTGGAAAATGACGGTATTGGTTTACTTGCAGATATGGACGGCGTGATAGAAGAAATAGTTGCCCCCCCAAAATCCTGCGAATGCGACTATTATTTGAAATATATGCATACTTCAGTCCTGTTCGATAGATACAAAAAAACGCATGACAAGTATATTGGCCGCAAAGACAATGTTTTTTCCAAGTATTTATTGTATTCAAGCTGCTAATGTCCTTTTTAAATGGTTCTGTTCGCACAAAGTATTGATAGTCTATAATCCGAACTAAATGGGCAATCGGGTATCGGCAAAAACGCCTATTTTACAAAGTCCTGTACTGATTTTTTACATTGTTTCCTTTTTCCTATTAAGATTTTTGCAAAATAATCGATATATATGTAGGGTAATAGGTTCGTTAATATATATTTGCCACTTAATGGAACGGAAGCACACAAGGAGGAAAACAATATGGTAACTATTCAGAGTATGGGAAGCGGCTATTACAATTATTACCATGACAAGCATCGTTATGAAACAGAGGGCGGAAAAACTATCGAAGCATGGTATAACCGCGATTTGTCCAAAGAAGAAATCGCAAGCA
Organism: uncultured Selenomonadales bacterium; assembly: GCA_947167555.1. Lineage (GTDB taxonomy): Bacteria > Bacillota > Negativicutes > Selenomonadales > Selenomonadaceae > RUG12372. The sequence goes on along the minus strand of CAMVIO010000044.1, from coordinate 19 downwards.
CCAATTCGGGGGAATGGAA
>CAMVIO010000043.1 GCA_947167555.1 uncultured Selenomonadales bacterium | reverse complement strand
TAGCAGGCCCGGGTGTCTATATCTGCGACGAGTGTATTGAGCTTTGCAACGAGATTATCGAGGAAGAGTTCAGCGGTGAAGAAGAGGTCGATTTCCAGAACGTCCCGAAGCCGAAAGAAATCTCCAAGATTCTCGATCAATACGTCATCGGACAGCAAGAGGCGAAGAAAGCTCTTTCCGTGGCGGTATATAATCATTACAAGCGTATCAGTCTTCCTGCGGGAAAGTCAGGGGACGATGTAGAGCTTACAAAGTCAAATATCTTGATGCTGGGGCCTACCGGCAGCGGAAAGACGTTGCTCGCTCAGACCCTGGCGCGTATCCTGAACGTGCCCTTTGCGATTGCGGACGCGACTTCCCTGACGGAAGCGGGGTATGTCGGGGAGGACGTCGAAAATATCCTGTTGAAGCTGATACAGGCGGCGGATTACGACGTCGAGCGCGCGGAAAAAGGTATCGTTTATATCGACGAGATCGATAAGATTGCGCGCAAGTCCGAGAATATGTCCATCACCCGTGATGTTTCCGGCGAAGGTGTTCAACAGGCGCTTTTGAAGATTCTGGAAGGGACGCTGGCGAATGTTCCTCCTCAGGGAGGCCGTAAGCATCCGCATCAGGATTTGCTCCAGATTGACACGACGAATATCCTGTTCATTTGCGGCGGAGCATTCGATGGGATCGAGAAGATTATCGAAGACCGCATGGGCAAGAAGGGAATCGGATTCGGCGCCGAGATGGGGACGAAGGAAAAAAGGAACATCGGCGAGACCTTAAAGCACATCCTCCCGGAGGATTTGCTGAAGGACGGCTTGATTCCGGAATTTATCGGCAGATTGCCGGTGGTCGTGACGTTGTCCGCACTGGAAGAGGATGCTCTTGTCCAAATCCTGACCGAGCCGAAAAACGCTTTAGTGAAGCAGTACCAGAAGCTGTTTGCTCTTGACGGCGTCAAATTGGTATTTGACGAGGATGCGTTGCGGGAGATTGCGCGGGAGGTCTTGAAGCATAAGACGGGCGCGAGAGGTCTCAGAGCGATTTTGGAAGATATCATGCGCAATGTAATGTTCGAGCTTCCTTCCATCGACGGCGTATCATTATGTCGTGTGACAAAGGAAACCGTCCTCAATCGCATCGATCCGATTTTGACGATGAACTCGGGCAAGACGTCGCAAATGCTCAGACAGCACGCAGCATCTGCCTGAGATTATCCGGGCACTGTCTTTTGACAGTGCCTTTTTTATAAAGGGAGGACCCGATATGAAGGGGTTGGAAAAGATTCCCATGCTGCCCTTGCGGGGTATGGTTGTATTTCCTTCAATGATCATTCATTTGGATGCGGGACGCGCTCGCTCAGTAGGCGCTGTTGAGCAGGCAATGCTGCTGGATCGGCGTATTTTGCTTGTCGCTCAAAAAAACGCTGAAATCGAGGAACCAACGCCGGGAGACCTTTTTTCCGTAGGGACGATTGCAGAGGTACGGCAGCTTTTCAAGCTCCCCGGAGGAGCGCTTCGTGTGCTGGTGGAAGGAACCTGCCGGGCGCAGGTTCGACAGGTCAACGCGCTGGAAAAATACGACGAAGTCGAAATCCTGCCGCTTCATGATCAGGTTACGCCATCGCTGGAAATGGAAGCCCTTACCCGGGGCGTTGTCCATCGCTTTGAGGAATGGGTCAAGGCCACGCGAAAGATTCCCGCGGAGGCCCTTGTTTCCGTCGCCATCATTGACGATTCGGGGCGACTGGCGGATTTGATTGCCAGCCATTTGAATCTCACAGTGGAGGACAGGCAGAAGCTGTTGGAGCTTATTGATGTGGGCGACCGGATGCGCAAACTGTACGCGATCCTCGTGCACGAGTTGGAAGTCCTGGCCATTGAGCATAAGCTCGGCACGGAAGTTCACAAGCAGATGGAAAAGCTGCAGCGCGATTATTATTTGCGCGAAAAAATCAAGGTAATCCAAAAGGAACTGGGGGATCAGGACGGCAGGCAAGCCGCTGTGGAAGAATATAAAAAGAAGCTGGAGGAGAAGAAATATCCCGAAGCGGTGCAAAAGACAATCGAGAAGGAAATCCATCGATTGGAAGGCATGTCCGGTTATTCCGCGGAAACCGCCGTTATCCGCACATATATCGATTGCCTGATCGAGTTGCCATGGAACGAGGCGACGGAAGACTCGATAGACATCAAAAAGGCGGCGCAGGTGCTGGAGCATGACCATTACGGGTTGAAAAAGGTCAAGGAGCGGATTCTCGATTATCTTGCCGTGCATAAGCTCGTCATGGAGAAATCCTCCGGCAAGGAAGACGAATGGGGGAAAGCTCCTATTCTCTGCCTTGTCGGTCCTCCCGGCGTGGGGAAGACATCGCTGGCGTCTTCGGTTGCCAGGGCCGTTGGACGGAAGTTTACACGGGCTTCGTTGGGAGGTATTCGCGACGAAGCGGAAATACGCGGTCATCGCCGGACTTATGTTGCTGCGATGGCGGGGCGCATCATGGAAGGGATTCGCCGTTGCGGCGTAAAAAATCCGGTGTTCCTGCTGGACGAGATCGATAAGCTGTCGCATGATTATCAGGGAGATCCCGCGTCGGCGCTTTTGGAGGTCTTAGATCCGGCGCAAAACTGTACCTTCACGGATCATTACGTTGATCTGCCTTTCGACCTTTCCAGCGTGTTCTGGATTGTCACGGCCAACGATATGGCGGGAATTCCGCGAGCGTTGCGCGACCGGATGGAAATCATCACACTTTCCAGCTATACGGAACAGGAGAAGCTGGAAATCGCGAAGCGTTACCTTTTGCCGCGCCAGAGGAAAGAAAACGGTTTGACGGCGGGTAATATTTCTCTGGGCGTCGGCGTCATTCGCCGTGTGATTGGCGAATATACCCGCGAGGCGGGCGTTCGCGAGCTTGAGCGTAAGCTGGGGGAGATTTGCCGGAAAGTTGCGCGTCGTATTGTCGAGGACGGCGCCGAACGTGTCAGCGTCGCGGCGAAGTCGTTGGAAGATTTTCTGGGACGTCCGAAATTCATTCATTCCAAGGCGGAAAAGGAACCGCAGGTCGGCGTCGTTACCGGTATGGCATGGACAGAGCTCGGGGGCGATATCCTGCCTACGGAAGTAACAATCTTGAAAGGCAAGGGAACCCTGATCCTGACGGGACAGCTTGGCGACGTCATGAAGGAATCGGCGCAGGCAGGGCTTTCTTATATTCGGAGCCGCTCGAAGCGGTTCAAGTTGCCCAAGGATTTTTATGAAAAAAACGATATCCATATCCATTTACCGGAAGGCGCGGTGCCGAAGGACGGTCCGTCCGCAGGGATCACGATGGCTACGGCTATGGTGTCCGCCCTTACAAACCGAAAGGTGAGAAGCGATGTCGCCATGACCGGGGAAATCACGCTCCGAGGGCGAGTACTCCCCATCGGGGGCTTGAAGGAAAAAGTCCTTGCCGCGCATCGGGAGGGAATGCGTACGATTATCTTGCCAAAAGACAATATGCGCGACATCGAGGAGATACCGAAGGCTATTCGGGACCAGCTGGAATTCGTCCCGGTCACATCGATGGACGAGGTGCTTGACCATGTGTGGGTGACGCCGTGAAAGACCGAGTAATTATCACTCAGGGACGTTATCTTGCCTCGGCGGTCAAACGTGAGCAGTATCCTCAGGCGAAACGCCCGGAAATCGTGTTCATCGGGCGCTCGAACGTTGGCAAGTCGTCTTTGATCAATTCGCTGACCCGCGTAAAAAATCTGGCTCATGTGTCGGGGCAACCGGGCAAGACGCAGACTATCAATTTCTATGACGTCGGAATGAAAATCGATGGCGAGGAAACGCGACGGGAATTTTATCTCGTCGATCTTCCTGGATACGGTTATGCGAAAGTGGGAAAAGATAAGCGGCTGACTTGGAAAAAGTTTATCGAGGAATATTTGCTTCATTCGGAAAGCATTCGTTTTGTTGCGCAGCTGATTGACATTCGTCACGAGCCCATGAAATCGGACGTCGATATGTTTCGTTGGCTGACGGCCAACGGGATTCCCGTGTTGCCCGTTGCGACAAAATCGGACAAGCTGGGGCGCGAGGCTGGGCGAAGGCAGATAGCGCAGATCCGTCGGGCGTTGGGGGTGCCGGATTTGGACATTTTGCCGTATTCTTCGCTTAAAGGTGAAGGACGTTCAGAATTGCTTGACGTTATCGCCGATTCTTTGATAGAATAAATAGATAACGGGAAGCATCGGGGAATCCGCTTGCCAAAGCGTCGGCCCGGTGCTTTTTTGTCAGAGGAATGGAGGGCGTCATGCTTTCGGAATTTGACAAGGAAATTTTGAACGCAGTGCAGGAAGATTTTCCCTTGGAGAGCCGTCCTTTTGCTGTTCTGGCGGAACGGCTGCATATCGATGAGGCGACGCTGATTGAGCGTTTGGCGGAATTGAAGAAGGAAGGATATTTGCGGCGGCTGGGGGCGTATTTCGATTCCGATGCGCTTGGCTACAGCGGGACGCTGGTTGCGCTTTATGTGCCGCCCGATAAGTTCGCTCCGGTTATCGAAGCCATCAATCGCTATGACGGCATTACGCATAATTATGAACGTGAAGGGGAATATAATCTATGGTTCACATTGCAGACGGCGTCGGAACCGCTGCGGCAGAAAATCCTTGATGAAATTCGCTCCTTGCCCGGAGTGGAGCGAATGGTTGAACTCCGTTCCAGGAAAAAATACAAGGTGCGCGTGCAGTTCTGTTTGAAGTAGGGGGGCCGAAGATGTTGGAGGAAAAGGATCAGAAAATCGTCCGTGCGATGTCGGACGGGATTCCTTTGGTACCGTGCCCCTATGCTGCGCTCGCCGAAAAAGCCGGAATGGAGGAGGAGGAATTCCTTTCCCGGCTGAAAAAAATGAAAGAACAGGGAACCTTGCGGCGCGTCGGCGCCGTGCTCCAGCATCGGCGTGCCGGATTCGCGGCAAATGCGCTTTGCGTTTGGAAAGTCCCGGAGGAGCGGCTGGATGAAGTCGGGGCTTTCGTCAGCCGGGAGACGTCGGTGTCTCATTGCTATTCGCGAGAGACAGCGCCGGAGTGGCCGTACAATTTTTACGCGATGATTCATGCGCAAAGCAGGGAGGACTGTGAGAAGATTGCGGATCGTATTTCGGCGGAAACTGATTTGGATGGGCGGCAGACATTTTATTCCGTGAGGGAGTGGAAAAAAGCCGCTATGCGATATTTTTGCGAGAATCAAGAAATCCAGGGATTCCTTCCTTGACGCAGAATGTCTTCTAAGCTATAATTTTAACAGTGCGCTATAAGGCGTTCTATATGGATGCTTTATTATTTTCTGGAGGGAGATCGAATGGAAACAGACGCAGTGATTGCTGTCAATGAAACGGTTTCTGATGAATTCGACAACCTGACCGACGAGGAACTCGTTCTGAGGATCAAAGCTCCCGGGGGGCGCGCCGCATTAGATTATTTAATCCATAAGTATCGGAACTTCGTCCGCGCGAAAGCCCGGTCGTATTTCTTGATCGGGGCGGACCGGGAGGATATCATTCAGGAGGGTATGATCGGCCTGTATAAGGCAATACGTGATTTCCGAAATGACAAGTTGTCCTCCTTTCGGGCGTTTGCGGAGCTTTGCGTGACGCGCCAGATCATTACCGCCATCAAGACGGCGACGAGACAGAAGCACATTCCGCTGAATTCTTATGTTTCGCTGAACAAGCCGATTTATGACGAGGATTCGGAGCGTACGCTTCTCGACGTGCTTTCCGGCGCGTGCATTGCCGACCCGGAGGAGCTTGTCATCAGTCGTGAGGAGTTTATCGATATCGAGGCGAAAATGGAGGAAATCCTCAGCGACCTCGAGTGGCGTGTGCTGATGTCGTATTTGGACGGGAAATCCTATCAGGAAATCGCCGTCGATCTTCATCGTCGGGTCAAATCCATCGATAACGCGCTTCAGCGGGTTAAACGCAAACTGGAAAAATACATGGAGTCCCGGGGGCACGATGTGGACTTGGGGCTGATTTACCGAGGGCTGACCTCCATCAATCGCCATCGGATGGACAATTAGCGATTTAGTGTTATTCCGCCGTTTTTTATGAGAACGGCGGTTTTTTCTTTTTGCTTGCTTTCCGCTATGGGGTATGGTATTCTTTCCTCAGGCAAACAGATGACATCAAGACGCTTTGAGTTATACTGCCAATGCCGGTAATTTATGATTGTTCTGCGTTGTCGCCCGGATCGTTTTGACCGGGACGATGGGAGAACGCCGACGGTCGCCGGGGTCGTATACGGGCTTCTTTGTCATGGGCAAAGAAGCGTTTTTATTTTATACGAAAAAATAGCGAACCGCATGGCGGGGCGCTAAGTTTTCGTTGTACGCAGACGGGCGCAAAGCGCCCCGTCGCTGTTTGCTGAAATTTAATTGGAGGTGTCCGTATATGTCCAATCAACCGTTTACCGTTGCCACGTTTAAGGAAAGGAAAGCCGCCAAAGTTCCCGTGACGATGCTCACAGCCTATGATTACTCGATGGCGCAGCTCGTCGAGGAGGCTGGGATCGATACGATCCTTGTCGGCGATTCGTTAGGAAATGTCATGCTCGGGTACGGCTCCACGCTGCCGGTTACCGTAGACGACATGATCCATCATGGGAAGGCCGTAGTCCGCGGCGCGAAAAACACGTTTGTCGTCGTCGATATGCCGTTCATGAGCTATCAGGTGTCTGCGGAAAAGGCCGTGGAAAATGCGGGGCGGATCTTGAAAGAAACAGGCTGTCAGGCGGTTAAGCTCGAAGGCGGTGTGGAGATACTTCCGGGAATCGAGAAAATGATTGCCGCCGGCATTCCCGTGGTCGGCCATCTTGGCTTGACGCCGCAGTCGGTAAATCAGCTCGGCGGTTACAAGGTGCAGGGAAAAGACGCCGCCACTGCACAAAAATTGATTGACGACGCGAAAGCGCTGGACAAGGCCGGTTGCTGCGCGATTGTATTGGAGTGCGTACCGGCTCGTCTTGCAGAGAAGGTGACGGCTGCCGTCGGCGCCGTGACGATTGGCATCGGTGCTGGCAGCGGCTGCGATGGGCAGGTGCTCGTCGTCAATGACATGCTCGGATTCTCCAATGGTTTCTGCCCCAAATTCGTCAAGCGTTTTGCGAATCTCCACGACGAGATGATCAAGGCGATGAAGGCATATAAGGACGAGGTGGCGGCGCGCACGTTTCCCGAGGAAGGCACGCATACCTTCAAGATTGCGGACGAGACACTGGAAAAGCTGTATTGAGGCTGACAGGAGGAAAGAATATGAAATTTGCGGTTCTCGGCGCGGGAGGCGTCGGCGGTATCGTCGGCGGCTATCTTGCACTGGCGGGCAACGAGGTAACGTTTATTGCTCGCGGCGCGCATCTTGAAGCGTTGAAAAAGAATGGGCTTACGCTTCGCACCGCGCATCGGGGCGATCTTGACGTCAAGACCGTCAAGGCTTGCGCTATCGACGAATATGGCGATACGCCGGACGTGATCTTTGTCTGCTTCAAGTATTACAGTCTGCCAGCGGCCATCGAGTTCGCGCGGAAGCATGCGGGTGAGAATACGCTCGTGATTCCGCTCTTGAATGTGTTCGGAACGGGCGAGGTCATGCAGAAGGATTTGCCGGGCGTGACCGTGCTGGACGGCTGCGTTTACATTTACGGCATGGTGGAATCTCCGGGGATTGTCGCGCAGCCCGCTTCGATCTTACGCATCTTCTACGGATATCGCCCGAATCAGGAGAAAAAATTGTTGCCGTTGGCGCAAAAGCTGGAGCCGGTTTTGAACAAAGCCGGAATCGAGGGGCATTTTACCGAGAATATCCGTCGGGACGCTCTGCAAAAATTCAGCTATGTGTCGCCGTTGGGCGCGGCAGGGCTTTATTTTGACGCGGTCAGCGGTGATTTCCTGCGGGAAGGTGAGCCTAGGAAAATGTTCGTCGGCCTGATTCGGGAAATCGAGGCGCTTGGCCATGGCATGGGAGTCGAGTTTGAAGAATCCCTGGTTGATGTCAATCTGAAGCTCATGGATTCTTTCACAAAGGATCTGAAGACTTCCATGCAGAGGGACGTGGCGCACGGTGGCCCGTCCGAGTTTGACGGACTCGTCCATCGGGTTTCCCGGCTCGGAAAGGAATACCATGTTTCTACGCCGCTCTATGACAAGATCAGTGCATGGGGGAAGGAAAAAGGGATAAAGTAATCGATGTTTGATTTGGGCGTGCATTCGGCACGCCTAAATTTTTTTGGAAGCGAACCGGGTCATGATTGCCACACGTCCGGCGGTTGTGCTAAAATAAGCCCATGGGAGGATTGGCAATGCGGGAGAAGCATTTCCTGATTATAGCGGCGTCCATCGGCTCCGGACATATCAAGGCAGCAGAGGCGGTGGCGGATGCGTTAAAAATCAAATATCCCGATGCGCAGATCTATACGGAGGATTTCACGATGTGGCGCGTCTCGTGGGCCACGGCTTTTATGAAGGCGTGCTATCTTTTTATGCTGCGATTCATTCCGAATTTGTATGAACTGATGTACCGGTTTACCGGCGGGCGGTCTGGAGGGCTTTCCGTGCAAAGCCTGATTTCTGCGTTTACGGCACGGGATATCGCGGCGCTTGTGAAAAAATATCGACCGGAAGCGGTGATTTGCACGCATCCGTTTCCTGCGGGGGCAGCTTCCTGGAGAAAAAAGCGTCATCCTGAGGAATTCTTGTATGCGACGGTCATCACCGATTATTCCGTGCATCAGATGTGGATTTATCCGAATGCGGACTGTTATTTCGTCGCACGGGAGGAAATGAAGACGGATCTGATTGCGGCGGGATTGCCGCAGGACAAAGTATTCGTGACCGGTATCCCAGTCACGTCGAAGTTTCATCAACGGGAAAACCGGGAAACGATTTTCGAAAGTCTTGGTCTTTCCCCGGGTGGGAAAACAGTGCTTTTGATGGGCGGCGGTCTTGGAATCGGCGGTCTCGATGCGGCGCTGAATGCGTTGGAGAACGTTGCCATGCCCATCCAGATTCTCGTGGTAACGGGCAAAAATGAAAAGCTTCGTTTGCGTGTTGAGCAGATGGCGGAGACATCGCACCATACGATTCTCGTTTGGGGGTATTCGGCGCGCGTACGTGAGTTTATGGCGGTATCGGATTTTATCATTACAAAACCGGGAGCACTCACTATCAGCGAAGCGCTGTCTGCCGAATTGCCGATGCTTTTGCATGATCCGATTCCGGGGCCGGAGACGGAAAACGCTGTCTATATCGCGCGAAAGGGCGCGGCAATTTGGGCTAACTCTGAAGCGAAGCTGGCAAAAGCAATCTCACGGCTGCTTTCGTCGGAGGAAGAATTGGTCGCAATGCGTGATTCGGCGCATGAGATGAAAAAGCCGTATGCGGCACGCGATATTGCGGACTATTTTGCCGAAGAATTCGAGAAATTTTCCGATTGGAAAAAATTTCGTGGAGAGTGATTCATTTCGGCAGGGATTTTTATCTTTTTCTCGAATATAAATTTAAATAGCGTGACAGATATTGAACGCATTTAGGTGAGAATATGACGCTGAGAAAGCTAAAAAAGCGGGACGACGGGAGCTTCTCGTGCCCCGCGTGCGGCAACCCACTTCGGTTCAAGGACGGCGAAGCCGTAGCGGTCGTAAGCGGACAGCTTGATATGGATAATTACAAGCCGCGCTATATTTGCGACGATTGCAAGGTGTATTATCGCGCGGTGCTGACGACGGACTACTATGATGTTTTCCCTTTGAACCAAGATAAGGATACGGAGACAAAACCGGAGCCGCAAACGGCGTTGAAGGAGCCGGAAAAACCTCCGGGAAAAGGGCCGATATCTCTTCCGAAGGAACCAACGGGCGAGGAAGTTTGCCCTGTATGCGGGAATCATTTTCGTTTTGTCGATGGCGGCGCGGTGCGCGTCGTGGACGGCAAAGTTGACATGGAAAATGTTAAGCCTAAGTATGAGTGCGACACTTGCGGTGTGTTTTATCGCGAAGTATTATCCTCCGGCTTTTATTTGCCATATCCGCAGCAGGACGAGGATCGGGTGGCCCAGCCGTCTCCCGCTGAGACGTCGGATGATCCGGAGGGAAAACAGGAGGAATCGGCCGCGGCGGGCAGGGGGCCGATTGCATTGCCGAAAGAGCCGAAAGGAAATGAGACCTGTCCCGTTTGCGGCAAGCGGTTTCGTTTTGTCGAGGGCGGTGCGGTGCGCGTCGTGGACGGCAAGTTGGATATGGAGAACGTCAAGCCGAAATACGAGTGCGATACCTGCGGCGTGTTTTACCGCGAGGTATTGACTTCGGGATTTTATCTTCCGTATCCGCAGCAGGACGAGGATCGAATTGATGGGCAGGCTGAGCCGGAACCGGCGAAGGTTCTCGCGACCGGTGACCTTGCACCGATGATGCTGAAGTGCGACGAGAACAATCAGTGTCAATGCCCGCGTTGTGGCGCCATGATGGATTATGTCGAGGGACAGGCGGTGCATCTGGTGGACGGGAAACCGGACATGGAAAACGTTTGGGATCATTTTAATTGCAATACCTGCCATTCAGTCTTTCGCAGGATTGTCAATACTGATTATTTCCAGTTCTCGGAAAAATAATTGCGGCAATTTGCCTGAATCAGCGTTTTTTTCTTGCAAGTTGCATGAAATATTAGTATTATAAAGTCGTACTCTTTAATAGGGAACAATTACAGGAGTCAGGAAAGCGGGGCAAAGCGGAATGGAAGAAAAGCGCGGCGGATGGTCGCCGAGTATTTTTGCCGTTATCGTAGCGCTTTGGATTATCGGGTTCGGATATACGTTTTGCATGCAGCAATCGCATCTCAATGAGGTCGAGGAAGACCGGGCCGTCGCGGTTACGCGGCTGGAAGAGGCGCGCGCGCGCAATGCGGCGCTGAAAGAGGAACGAGATGGGCTTGACAAACCGGAGTATATCGAGAAGGTAGCGAGAGAAGAACTCGGGATGACGCGTCATGGAGAAATGCCATATATCGCGGCGAAAAAATAACGGCGCGGCGGTTTATACGCCTATTCCTTTTCCTTGACAGGTGCGGAATGGCGAAGGTATAATGAAACAGATTTTAATAAATATGAGGAGGAACAGGTTTTGTCAGTTGAAGTTGGCGGCGTGGTGGAAGGTAAGGTTACCGGCATCACGAAGTTTGGCGCGTTTGTCGATTTAGCGGATGGGAAGGTGGGACTTGTCCATATTTCTGAAGTTGCGGATGTCTATGTAAATGATATCAATGATTTTTTGAAAGTGGGCCAAACCGTCAAGGTGAAAGTCTTGAATGTAGACGACCGAGGGAAAATCGGCCTTTCCATCAAGCGTTTGCAGCCTAAAAAGACTGAATCTGTAGATGGAGGAAATCCTCAACCGATTTCGCGTGCGCCTCGCCGTCCTGCCGGAAATGATTTCCGGGCTAAGTCAGCAGCCGGACGTTTTCCTGCCGGGCCTGTTTCTTTTGAAGATAAGCTGTCGAAATTTTTGAAGGACAGCGACGAGCGGTTGAC
>CAMVIO010000042.1 GCA_947167555.1 uncultured Selenomonadales bacterium | reverse complement strand
GGCTCCAGGAATAGCCCTGCCAGCTCGAATTTTCTCAGGATGAAGAAGATATTGGCGGGGAACGCGTCCTGCTCCTCCATCAATTCTCCCGCGATATCGTAGGCAGTCTTGCCGCCTTCCCGAAGCTTTTTCAGCACGTCGTGGTAAAGCTCGGGGGCAAGGTCGTCCTCGCCCCGGAATTTCAGCCGGAGCTTGTTCGGACGGAAGAATTCGACGCCCTCCTCCGTTTCCTCGATGGAAATGCCGGGACGAAGGAACAGCGGCGTCTCCTTGGAAAACTCCGGCGCCATGTAGCGGTCGATCATGGAAACGAAGAGACGCTTGAAATCCTCCAGATCGGAAAAGCTCTCTTTCGCGACAATGATTTCCCCGGTGGGACGCTCCTTCGACGAGCCGCAGGGCGTAATCAGCCGGACAGAGCGCTCCGCGATGTTGACCACGAAGCCGCTGCTGCAGGCGATCGTGTTGCCTTCGTCCTCCTCCACATGCTCCAGCTCGCTCTCCCTTGCGCGCCCCGCCTTGGCAAACATATTCAGCGGCGCTTCGACGAACTGGGGCAGCAGCTCAATGCAGAGCAGCTCCTCCATCGTGAAGGTCTCGTAAATCTTGTGCAGGATATCAAGGCTCAGCACCGAGAAGCGGTGGACGCGGCGTTCCTTTTCCAGCGCGTCGAAAATATACTTGCGGGTGCGCTCCGGCTTTCGCATGGCCGTCGCCGTGGTAAGCTGCGGCACATGGCCGAAAATCCCGTAAAAGTCGTCGGTAAATTTTTCGTAGTCGGGATTGTCCAGCGGCTCGGTGGCGTAGTAACAGGTGGCTTGCCCCGCCGCGTCGCCCACGGTCTCCTTTACGAAGGAAAGGATCCCCTTCCAGAGCTCGGCGTCCTCGTCGTAGCGGCTGACCTTTTGGAGCTTCCCGGCCATGACGCCGCAAAACGGGCAGCCGACGGAACAGCCCAGATCCAGCTCAAAGACCATCGGCACGTGGATCAGGGCCCGGTTCCTCGCGCCAAACTCTGCCCAGCAGCGGTTGAGCTGCCGTGCGCGCCAAGCGCGGAACGCCGGATGCTTCGGAACGCAGTATTCCCGGCCCATGCGGTCGCGTTCCTCAACCTTTTCCCGGATAAAGCCCCGGTAGCGGCGCGCGGCCCGCGGCGTATCCTCAGGCGGTCGGTCGTTGTATTCCTTTGCGATTTCATTGATGCAGAGGATTTTCACCGAAAGGACGTCGATATGGAGCCCGTGGGCGGCCAAAGTCTCCTCCGGCGCGGCCAGAAATTTTTCCCGGAAGCCCGGCTCCATCGTCCAAAGCTCCAGCGCCCGCTTCGCCTCCGCCACCTCGCGGACGTATTCCGCGTCGTCGCAAGCGGGACTGATTACATGCTTGGTTTCCATATCGCTCATATTCATACTCCTATTCTTACCTTCCTCGTGTTCATGTCCACAGCCAGTGCCAGATATTCATGACCGATATGCACCGTCAGGTTTTCCTCGCAAAGCCACGCCAGCGCGTCCCTGACTTCGGCCTCTCCGTATTCCGGCGAAAGCTCCGCCAAAAGCGCGTCCTCCTGCCGTACGGCGCGTGTGGCGCGGTACAGCTCGGCACGTAGGCCGTCCAAATGATAGACGGTATGCTTCGCGATGTCCCGCATATCATAAATATCAATGCCCTTGCCGTTGTCGTCCATGTCCAGTCTTTGCAGGTTCATTCGCTCGTCCGTCCATTGGCCGACAATATCCCGCATTTTCCGGTAGCCTTCGCCTTTATTCCTCACGTTCCAGTAAAGCGGGAGCTCCTTTTCGTCGATCGGCTCGAAGATATACGCCGAACGATTGATGAAATCCCTGTCCGCGAAAGCGAAATCATAGCTCCGGGCAGGGCGCAGGCGCAGCCCGTATTTCTCCTGGTTTTCCGTGTACTCGCCGTACCGCTGGTAAGTAATATGGATGAACTGGTTCGGCGCCGGCAGGTGCATGAGCTTCGGCAGGATTTCCGCCATCTCGGCGAAATATTCGTCCTTCTCGCCGGGAAAGCCGCAGAGCAGATTCCATGCCACCTGGATATTATAGGTGCGACAGCTTTTCAGCGTCTCGATCTGCCGGATTGCCCGGCAGCCCTTGTTCATGATTTTCAGGACCTCGTCGTTCAGGCTTTCCAGTCCCGGCTGAAGCTGGATAAAGCCGATCTCCGCCAGGCTTGCCACGTCCTTCTCGGTGATATTCGCCTTGATCTCGGAAAAGAATTTCCGATGGACGTTCCGCGCCTTGAGGGCGGCGGGCAGTTCCTTCATCTGGGTCTGGCTCAAAATGCTGTCAGTGAACGCGCAGATTTTCGCTTCGGGGTATCGGTCCGACAACGTCTTGATCTCGTCGGCGAGGCGTTCCGTCGTCTTTTCGCGGTAATTCCGCGCCGGGCCGTTCAATCCGCAGAAAGTGCAGGGCTTGTTGCGCCCCCACCAGCAGCCCCTCGAGCCTTCCACCATGAAATGCGCGTTCCTGCCTTGGGGGAAAAAGATTCGGAAGGCACGGAAAAAATCGTCGAAATCGGGAATCGGAAGATTTTCCACACTCTTCGTGACCCGGTGCATGACCGTTTTCGGGTGCGGCGAGCGGCGGGACATCACGCCGTAGGGCAATTCCTCGGGCGGAATCTCGCCGTCCTTCAAAAGTCGTCCGCAGACGTCGGCGAAAATCTCGTCCGCCTCGCCGATGAACACATAATCATAAGCCTCGATATGCTCGATCAGCGCCGCGCCGAGGTCGCCCATGCAGTTCGCGCCGCCTACGACAAGTATCGGCGGATTCTTCTCCTTTTTGAGCCGACGGGCCAGCGCGATATTCGCGTTCGTCTGCTGAAACATCGAGGCAAACGCGACGATTTTCGGGTGATAATCCATCACCCGCGCGGCGGCTTCTTCCACGAAGTCCTCCGCGTCCCGCTGCCACTCGTCAAGACGGTTCAGCCATCTCTGCGACGCTTCATCGATTTCTTTGGGGGGCGCGCCGCCCAAAGAAAAGCGAAAGTTTCGCATCCAGTCGACGTATTCGTTCAACGGGCGCAGCGTCTTGTCGCCGTGCGCCGCCCGTGCGAATACCATCTCTCCCACAAGGAAATCGCTGCGCGACAGCTCCACGGTATAGAAAACTTTCACCCCCTGCCGATGGGCGTACTGCAAATGCTCGTAGTCAATCACCGAGGAAATCCCCGCCTCGGTCAGGCAGGATTTCATCAAAGACAGCGCCATCGAAGGCATCGTGACGTCGGAAAACGGCATCGAGACAAAACAGACGTCGACTTTTTCGGAAGGATTCATGTGCTCACTCATTTCTGGATCATCAATTATATAAGAGTATCCTTTTTTATTCGACCCGACATAAAAAATTTCCTGCCGGGCGTGGAAAAAATCAAGGCACGGACGCAAAAAATGCAGGCCTGTCAACCTCCATCCGCTTTCATCGCCTCAGAGCTTTCATGATTTTTTCAGGTTGTGTTCGTTTGTTTCACGTGAAACATTCGGAAATGATTTCCGATTTTTTCGCGCTTGCATTTTTTCAATGAGCTTTCTTTTTTTCTGACATTATTGCAAAACGCCTCGCGGGATGTTCCCGCGAGGCGTTATTTCATGTTCTTTTCTTTTTTATTTCAGCACGATATGATCGCCCAGGGCTTCCAATATCTCGTGCAGCTCCTCGCCGACGCCCTCGGTCTTGGCCGGGACGTCTGCCAGCGGGAATTTGCTGGCGACGATGGTCTGCAATTTCTTGTCCCCGCGAACCTTCAGGAGCCCGATCAGCGTCTCTCCCGCTTCCTGATTCAGATGCGCCGCGTCGAGATCGTCCACGACGAGGCAGGCTGCCGATTCCGCCTTCTCCGTGAATTTGATCCGCGCCGTCTCGTTCGCCGCGCCCAGCGTCTCCGAGAAAAGCTCCGCCGCCGTCAGGAACATCGTATCCGTTCCCGCCTTCGTCTTTTCGTTCGCGAAGACCGCGACCAACATGCTCTTTCCCGTTCCCGGAGGTCCGTAAACAAACGCGCCTTTCGTCGCCTCAGCGACCAGCGCCTTCATCGAGGCGACCGCCTCTTTGTTGTACGCGTCGGAATCATAACGCTCAAAGCCAAGCCCCTTGTATTTCATTGGAACCATCAGCAACACACCCTTTTCCATAGAATTGAAATTGCGTCCCCGTTTTGCCTTTCTTCAAAACGGGCATATTATTCCCCTATATTATACGGCAATTTTCGAAATTAGGCAAAAAAACTTTTGCGGCGACGCTCCGCCGGAAAAACGGAGTCGTCGCCGCATGTTTTGCTTATATGGAATTCATTGTTCCTGCAGTTTGTCCCATGCCTCGTTGGCGCGCTCGACGTACATCTCGCGTATGGCGGGCAGCTCGCCCAGCCCTTTCGGAAGGACCTCGACCTCGAAGCCTTCCGCCAGGAATCGCGAGCGGTGCGACTCGGGCGCGTCGCCCGCCATGTCGCGGGTGACGTGGGCGCCGATGGCGAGCATCAGCGGCGCCAGCTTCACGCGGCGGACGCCGCGCTCTTTCAGCTTCGGGACGATCTGCTCCATCCTCGGCCATCCCGCCAGCGTGTAGACAAAGGCGTTTTCCCAATGCGCCATCTCCATGCGCGTTTGCAGCAGCATATAAAAGCAGTTGGACGGGTGCATCGTGCCGTGCGCCATGAAGAGGATCGCTTCGTCTTTTCCGGGATCGGGGAATTCCCGCCGGAGCGCCTGCACGAAATCGGCAGCGTCGTCCCGCTGCCCCTCCTGCCCCATCCAGTACAGAAGCGGTGTGCCCAGGACCAGCCGCTTGAAGCGGGAACGGTACGCGTTGAAGGTCTCGATCATGGCCATGTATTCCGTGCCGGGGAAAAGGTGCAGGGAAGCGATCGCCACACGGGTGTAGCCATTGGCGAGCAATGTTTCCAAAGCGTCTTCCAGCAACGGCATTTCCAGTCCCGTTTCCCGGATGTGTTTGCACATCACGCGGGAGGTGTACGCCTCGAAAATGTCGGCCTCGGGATTTTCCGAGGCGATCGTGTCCAAAACCGGCTCGACGGCCGCACGGCGGGATTCCTGCCGCGCGGCGCCATAAGAGACTACAAGCAGCGCGTCTTTGTCCTCGCGCTCCGCCATCGACGGCTCGTCATGCGCCAGCGCCCCGATCTGCGACGCGCGCAAAAGCGCCGCCGTCGGGTGCCTGACCTCCTCGTGCAGCGTATAGCCCGCGCCATGATGCATACGGGCAAGGCGCATTTTCTTCTTGTCCATTCCTTCCTCCAGCACATGATACTAGACACTGTTAGAAATATTAAATTTCTTACAGTGTCTGCATGAGACGGCATTTGCGCCAACGGTGCAAATGTAGTGTGCGTAGCACACGTCAACTGATTAAATAATTTAATCAGTTGTTAGTATGAATATAATCGTGAAATTATCATTATTTATTTCATTATAGAGGGTGTCTGTCGGTTCTGTCAATGAAAAACAAAACAAGCCCTCCCCAGAGGGAAGGGCTAATAATCTTTTTCGCCGCAGATTTACTCCGCGAAGCTTACATAGGAGGCCGCCAGCGTTTCCCTTAAACGTCCTTCCGCGGCGGCGTTTTTCAGGTCCTTTGCGCTCATCCAGCGGAACGCGATGGGCTTCGGCGTGCAGCCGGGAAATACCTGCAGCTCGATCTTTTCGTAGCGGGCGGCGTCGATTTCCGCGTCGACGCTTTGGACGCCTGCCGGCAGATAATAGCGCCGCGTTTCGCTGGCGTCGTATCCGCTCAGGTTCCGTTGGAAGCAGGCCAGCGGCACTATGTGCAGGGTTCCTTTCAGAAAGGTCAGCGCGTATTTCGTCGTGATCATTTCGTATTCGGTGTGGTAGACGGTTTCCGTAAAGATATAGTGATAGGTATTGTCTTTCGCGTCGTAAAGCGTCGTCAGCGGCTGCACGGATGGATCCTCCGTCGCGAGGATATCGGGAATGGAGGAGAAGAGGTGGGAGATTTCTCCCTGCATCCGGCTCCCGTCCTCGGACAGTTCCCTGACGAGCAGCATGGGGCCGCCTTCCACCCAGCCGTGCCTGGCCTTCAGGACTTCCAGCCGGCCGTTGTGGTCCAGGTCGGTGATCGCATATTGCCAGGCGTCACAGTTCTTGTCGCGCTCCGGCAGCACGAACCAGCCGTCGTGGCCCATGGCGGTCTTGGCCAGGGTGTCGACCTGGAGCTCCGGCGCCAACGGCGCGGCGGAAGCGGCGGCGGAAATCGTCAGGGCGGCGCAGAGCGCGGCGGCGGTCTTTTTGAGCAATTTCATGGATGATTCCCTCCCGATTAAAATATTCAGCGATTTCTTATTGGGTCTATAGTCGATACTTCGACGTAAAAACGCTTTTTCCTCTTTCCTTTGCATTGCCGAAGAGGAAATTTTAGCATATAATAATTAATTAGTCAGAAACAAAAAAACGGCATGATTTTTTGTGAACATCCCGAGGTATTTTAAGATGAAGATTATCGCGATGACAAATAAGAAGGGCGGCGTCGGCAAGACGACCACCGCGCTTTCGACGGCGGCCTATCTCGGGCAGAGCGGCTTTTCCGTGCTGGCCATCGACATGGACGCCCAGGGAAATTTCTCGCAAGCGTCCGGCGCGAAACGGGACGAGGCGGGAACTTTTGATTTCCTGCGCGGCGACCCGCCGGAAAACTGCATCCAGAAAATGGCGAAGTACGACCTGTTGGCGGCGGACGCACGGCTTTCCCGCGCCGACAAGGAGTTTGACCAGATCGGCAGCGAGCATCTGCTGGAAAAGGCGCTGAAACGGCTGAAGGGCTATGACTATGTAATCCTCGACACGTCGCCCGCGATGAACGTGCTGACGCTGAACGCCTTCGCCGCCGCCGACGCGGCTGTGGTCTGCTGCCAGACGGACAGCTTCAGCCTGTCGGGACTCGACGACCTGATGAAGAACGTCGACCTCGCGAAGGAATATTACAACAAGGATCTGACCGTCGCGGGCATCCTGCTGACGCGCTATGACAGCCGCACCTCGATCAGCAAGCGGACGGCGGAGATGTTCAAGGAACGAGCAAAGGAGCTCGGCACGCGGGTCTTCGAGACCGTGATCCGTGAAAGCGTGGCCATCAAGGAATCGCAGATGCGGCAGTGCGACGTTTTCGATTACAGCGCGAGCTGTCACGCGGCGGAAGACTACGCGGCGTTCGCGAAGGAACTTTATATCGTTTTGGGAGGAGACAAGAAGAAATGGCAAAAAAGCTCTCCGAAGCCGAACGCAAGCGACTCGCCGCGGATTTCGATCCCCCGGCAGCCAAGAAAGCGCACGACGACGCTGCGCCGCCGCTGAAGGGCGGAAAGCGCGTCCGCGTCACGGCCAGCCTGACGCAAGAGCAATATGAACTGCTGAAAAAGCTTTCAAAAAAACGCGGTCTGCCGATGAGCCGGATACTGGGCGCGGCGGTGGAAGCGCTGAACAGAAATTAAAGGAGTATTCCATGCTGGAACTGAAAAATATCTCGTTTTCCGTCGAGGAAGACGGCAACCCAATCGACATATTGAAGGACGTCAGTCTGACCGTGGACGACAAAAAATTCATCGTGATTACCGGGCCCAACGGCAGCGGCAAATCTACGCTGGCGCGGATCATCGCCGGCATCGAGAAGCCGACGGCGGGCCGGATCATGTTCGACGGCGAGGACGTCACCGGAAAAAACATCACCGAGCGGGCGCGGATGGGCATTGCTTTCGCGTTCCAACAGCCGGTGCGCTTCAAGGGGCTGGAGGTCATCGACCTGCTGCGCCTCGCCACGGGCAAGACGATTTCCGTAGACGCGGCCTGCGACTATCTGTCCGAGGTCGGCCTCTGCGCCCGGGATTACATCCACCGCGAGGTCAATTCGTCGCTGTCCGGCGGCGAACTGAAACGCATCGAGATTGCCACGGTCATGGCCCGGAAAGCGCGGCTCACGTTGTTTGACGAGCCGGAGGCGGGCATCGACCTATGGAGCTTCCAGAACCTGACTCGCATTTTTCAGCAGCTCCGGGAAAACATCGAGGACAGCTCCATCCTGATCATTTCCCATCAGGAGCGCATCCTGTCCATTGCCGACGAGATCGTGGTGCTGGTAAACGGACGCATCGAGAAGCAGGGCGCGGCGAAGGACATCCTGAAAGAGATTACCGGCACGCAGTACGCGGTGGCGCCCTGCGGCAAGATGGAAGAAATGTAGGAGGGCGACGATCATGCTTCCAATGGACGCGGTACAAAAACGGCTGATCGCGGAGGTCGCCGATCTCCACGACGTACCGATGGGCGCGTACAATTTCCGCGCCAACAGCAAGGCCGTCGGGCGGCACACCACCGCCAATATCGACATCCAGTCGAAAAAAGACGGCTCGGGCATCGACATTTTCATCAAACCGAATACGAAAAACGAGAGCGTGCACATCCCGGTCGTCCTGAGCGCCAGCGGCATCAAGGAGACGGTCTACAACGACTTTTACGTCGGCGAGGGGGCGGACGTAGTGATCGTCGCGGGCTGCGGCATCGACAACTGCGGCACGCAGGACTCGGAGCACGACGGCGTCCATCGCTTTTTCCTCGAAAAGGGCGCGAAAGTCAAATATGTGGAAAAGCATTACGGCTCCGGTACGGGCGACGGCAAGCGAATCCTGAACCCCGTCACCGAGGCGACGCTGGCGGAAAACAGCTCGATGGAAATGGAAATGGTGCAGATCAAGGGCGTCGACTCCACCGAGCGCATGACGCGGGCCACTCTCGCGGCGGGCGCGCGGCTCGTCGTCCGCGAACGCCTGATGACCCACGGCGCGCAAAAGGCCTTTTCCGGATACAAGGTCACGCTGGACGGCGAAGGCGCCAACGCCGACGTGGTCTCGCGCTCGGTGGCAAGGGACACGTCCTTCCAGAAATTCGACGCCTGCATTGTCGGCAACGCGCCCGGCCACGGCCACACGGAATGCGATTCCATCATCATGGACAAGGGCAAGATCCTGGCCGTGCCGTCCCTCGAAGCGAACCATGTGGACGCCGAGCTGATCCATGAGGCCGCCATCGGGAAGATCGCCGGGGACCAGCTGATAAAGCTGATGACGCTGGGCCTGACGGAGCAGGAAGCGGAAGAGCAGATCATCAACGGATTCTTGAAATAACAAAAGCGAGATTCTGAATATACAGGAGGGTATGGGAATGGAGAAGGCACAGGTCAGGAAGGGGCAGATACTGCACAAGAAAGGGGACGAAGTCCACAAGCTGGAAATCGTGCTTTCAGGCGCGCTCACGATCACCGACGGGGGCGATGTGAATGTGCGCCTCGGGAGCGGATCGATCGCGGGCGCGGTTTATCTCCCCGGCGATACGTATTCTTTCGACTATGTAGCCAGCGAAAATTCCACATTGGCGGTGCTGGATTACACGTCGGAGGAGGATATCGCCGAGGCAGTGACTGGGACGGTCGCCATTGCTCCCGCGATGGCGGCGGCGAGCATGGAGCACACGAAGGGACTGCTTGACGCGCTTACCTCTGTGGAGGAAGCGGCGTCGACACTCTGCAAGGACCTGAAGTACAATTACAACGACTATAAGTTCCTCTGCGCGAAAGTCCAGATGCCCCCCGCGCAATTCATATTCGTGGAGGTCCTGACCGCTCCCGAAAGCTCCGGGCTGGCCTCGGGCTGGGAGGCTGACATCGTTCGGGCGTTCTGCGGGCAGGCGCCGGCGCTGAGAAAGATGTTTTACCCGTTGGAGCCGAGCTTCTGCGTCGAAGCGGTAATGCGCGCTTCCGAGACGGGACGGCGCGTCCGCCAGGAGCTGGAGACGGTGGCGGCGTTCATCCGCGACACGAAGGCACGGACGGCGGATTTTGTCAAAGCGTTCTACGATGTAAAATCGAGAGTGGACACGGAGCATCGCGGCTCGGCGCCCATCGAGGAGGCCCCGGCCATCTCCAACGCCCTCGACGTAATCCTGGCTTTTGCCGACGTCAAGCCCGAAATCGAGGAAACCTTCCGCAAAGACATCAAGAAGTACACCGATACGACGGACCGCCGCGCGAAATCCGCCGAAATGCGGCAGCTCCGTTCGAGCATTGCAGAGGGATTCTACGCAATTTACGAGGCGGCGTTCTTCCGGAGCATGGAAACGAACCATATCCCCGCCGAAGTGCGGATGTTCTTCCTGTTCGGCTTCGTAGACGAGACCCTCGCCGGAATCGCGAACACCGCCGCGCTCTACCATTTCGCCGTGGCGTGGGAAAACGATCCGGACGGACAGGTCCTGCCCATGTACGATTGGCTGGCCAAGATTTACCGAGGGGAAGCCCTGCCGTCGAAAAACGAATTCGACAACGACTGGCCCGAGTACCTGCGCGAAGAGCTGCGCACCGGCGCCATCAGCCAGCAAAAGGCGGACGAGCTCGCCCATGACGTCCGCGCGATGGTCAGTTTCGAGATCCACAATATGTGCACCAGCGCGAACAAGGTCACGAACGGTCAGCTCGCTTCGTTTGTCCCCGTTTTCTGCGCGACAGACGTAATCCGCCCGCTGGACAAATGCTTCACGAGCCCGTCCCGGGTGAAGGCGGTCTTCGACAAGGTGCTGGACGTCGACTTCAGTTGCTTCTACCGCCCGGCGCTTGTCTCCTTCCCGGAATTCGGCATCCAGCATTTCGTCTACAACGTCGAGGTCAAGCCGTACCTGATCCTGATGCCGAACTTCGGCAGCCGAGGCCTGATGTGGCAGGAGATCGAGGGCGTGAAAAAGACGACGCCCGCGCACATGGTTCTTTCGATCTTCCACTCCGAGGATCTGGAATCGACCATCGTGCGGATGTGCGCGCAGTTCCGTTGGGAGATGTGCCGCCGCATCCAGGGCGTGCGCTACACGGACATCACAGAGCCGTCGCTGACCTCGGAATACACGAACTACCTCCAGTTCTACAAGAAGAACGGAAACCTGTCCAGCGACATGAAGGACCGCATCAAGACCATGCTGCAAAAGGCGCGCAACGATTACAAGAACGTATTCGTCGCGGACTACGAGATGTATATCCTGAACGAGGCCTTCGGCCTGCCGCGCCTGAACAAGATCGCGCGGGAAATCGTGTTCCGCTACTGCACCCTGTCGAAGAAATTCCGCAAGTCGTTGGCCAGCAACCCGCAGTTCCAGCCGCTCCTGGAGCGCTGGGGCGTGACGCAGGGCGCCAAGGCCCACGGCATCGACCTGTTCGTGAAGAAGGTCAAAAAAATGAAACCCGACGAGGAAGTCCCGCCGGAAATCATGGGAGAAGTGGCCTTCGTTCGGATGTAAGCAAAAAATCAGTACACAAAAAAGCTCGCGAAGCAAAGCCTCGCGAGCTTTTTTGATTCATACGATTTTTAGTTCCCTTGTTACCCTACCACACGCACATACTTGACGCCGAAGGCTTCCTTCAGCGCACCGATGCAGTCGCGCTCGATGAAGGAGCGGTGCATGGCGTTCGTGACGATCAACAGGGCGTCTCCGCTTTTCGAAAGATTCTCCACTTTCGCGAAGCTGCGATCGAACACCTCGGTCGGCAAAAGCTCCCGGAGCTTCGCGATACCCCCGCTGAGCGCGGGCTTCTCCTTCGCGATGCGTTCCTCGATCGGCCGCATGACCTCGGCGGACAGCGTGTGGTTCATGCTCCATTCGTTCTTGGTTTCGGCGTACATAAGCGATTCCTCCTTTATAAAATATGGAAGGAAGCACTGATTCCTTGGCCGGCGCCCGGCAAATGAATCAATGTTTTCTTTGTTCA
>CAMVIO010000041.1 GCA_947167555.1 uncultured Selenomonadales bacterium | reverse complement strand
CGCTCCATCGAGGGCAAGGCGGGACGTCCGCGCAAGAAGCCGCCTTTCATGAAAGTCAGCGGCCTGTTCGCGCTCCCCACCTGCGTCAACAACGTGGAAAGCTTTTCCATCGTGCCGCATCTCCTGATGGACGAGGAACGTAAGTATATCAGCTACGGCTCCGGCGAGTCCCTCGGCACGAAACTTGTCAGCCTCGGCGGCAATGTGCGCCGCCCCGGCGTCTACGAGATTCCCTTCGGCACGACGGTACGCGACATTATCTACGAGCTCGGGCAGGGCATTCCCGGCGGGCAGTCGCTTCGTCTGATCCAGTTCGGCGGCGCGTCGGGCAAGATTTCCGACGGGCGCATCCTCGACACGCCGTACACTTACGACGACCTGAAGGCAGCGGGCGTCACTGTCGGCTCCGGCTCGATCCTCGTCGTCGACAGCCGCACCAGCGTCCTGGAGTTCCTCCGCATGACCCAGGACTTCTTCTCCGAAGAATCCTGCGGCCAGTGCACGCCCTGCCGCGAAGGAAACCTCCACATCAAGCTGATCCTCGAAAAGATGGCGCGGGGCGAGGCGACGCAGGCGGACATCCGCGACATGAAGAAAATCGCCACGATTATGTCGATTTCTTCCCTATGCGGCCTCGGCGAGTCAGCGCAAAACGCGCTGCTGTCCGCGATGAAGATTTTCCCGAAAATTTTTGAGATCGGAGGTGCGGCGTAATGGCGGATACGAAAAAGCCTGAAATGGTCCATATAAAAATCAACAACATCCCGGTGGAGGTCCCTGCAGGGACGATGGTGCTCGCCGCCGCCAAGCAGATCGGTATCGATATCCCGCATCTTTGCTATCATCCCGACCAGGCGGTCAAGGCAAAATGCCGCATCTGCTCGGTAGAGGTCAAAGGCAGCCGCAAGCTTTCGGCCGCCTGCACCACAGTGGTCTGGGAAGGCATGGAGGTCTTCACGGACACCCAGCTCGTCCGCGATACGCAAGTGGGCATCCTGCAGCTCATCATGGCAGATCACGACAAGGACTGCCTGACCTGCCCGCGCAACCACCGCTGCGAATTGCAGGAGCTTTGCGCGCGCTTCAATATTCAGATTCCCCATGTGCCGGACGTGACGAAAAAGCGCGTCACTGAAAACACGAATCCGGCTTTGGTCCGCAACCCGTCGAAGTGCATCAAGTGCGGCCGCTGCTTCCGTGTCTGCAAAGACGTGCAGGGAGTAGAAGCATTGACCTTCGCGGGCCGCAGCGACAATCTGATTGTCACGACGCCGTACAATCTCCCGTTGGAGAAAACGGACTGCACGCTTTGCGGTCAGTGCAGCCTCGTCTGCCCGACGGCGGCCATCGTCGAGAAGGACGACACGCAGGTCGTGCTCGACGCGCTGCAGGACCCGAACACACATGTAATCGTGCAGGTTGCCCCGGCGGTACGCGTAGCCCTCGGCGACGCTTTCGGCTTCGAAGGCGGCGCGATCGTCACCGGGCAGATGGTCACGGCGCTCAAAATGCTGGGCTTTGATCGGGTCTTCGACACGAATTTCAGCGCCGACCTCACAATCATGGAAGAGGGCTCGGAGCTTCTCCATCGAATCCAGAACGGCGGAAAAATGCCGATGCTGACCTCCTGCAGCCCCGGCTGGATCAATTTCATCGAAAAACATTATCCTAATCTCCTGCCGCATCTCTCAACGGCGAAATCCCCGATGTCGATGTTCGGCGCAATCGCGAAGACATACTACGCGAACCACTCGGGCGTCCCGGTCAAGAATATCTTCACCGTCGCCATCATGCCTTGCACCGCGAAGAAATACGAAGCGGCAAGGCCGGAAATGGGACGCGACGGCATGCGCGATGTGGACGCGGTGCTGACGACTCGCGAGTTCATCAAGCTGATCCACTACGTCGGCCTTTCGTTCAAGGACCTTCCGAAGAGCGAGTTCGACAGCCCGTTGGGCACAGGCTCAGGCGCAGGCGCCATCTTCGGCGCCACGGGCGGCGTCATGGAAGCGGCGCTCCGCACCGTCTACGAGAAAGTCACGGGCAAGGAAGCGAAACCGTTGGAGTTCAACGACGTGCGCGGCTTCGAGGGCGTCAAGGAAGCCACCTACGACCTCGGCGTCCGCAAGGTCAAAGTTGCGGTCTGCCATACGCTGCGCAACGCGCGCAAGATGATGGACCGTCTCGAAAAAGGCGAATGCGACTACGACTTCATTGAGATCATGGCCTGCCCCGGCGGCTGCATCGGCGGCGGCGGACAGCCCTATGACACGACGAACGAGATCCGCAAGAAACGCATCGCGTCGCTCTACGAGATCGACAAGAGCCTCCCCTATCGGAAATCCCACGAGAACCCGGACATCATCACGCTCTACAAGGACTTCCTCGGCGAGCCGCTGTCCGACAAATCCCATCACCTGCTGCATACAAACTACCATCAGGTGCACAAGCTTTACGAATTCAAATAAGCGTCGACAAAAGAAGCCCTCGGCAACCGCCGAGGGCTTCTTTACGTTCCGTTTTCAACCAATACGTTCTTCCGCCAGTTCTTCCAGCTCCGCGATATCGCCGTCGTCGGCCAGCGCGTAGACGAAATCGCCCGATTGCAAAACCAGCGGGCCTGTCGGAATCAGTTCCGTCTCCCCACGCCGTACTTGCACCAAAAGGCATTCCTCCGGCCATGAGATTTCGGCGATCGTCTTGCCGTCGAGGCTGCTGCCCTCGCCGACGATAAATTCCGCAATCGTCCGATGATGAGCCATGACCTGATGTATCTTCGTCCGCGCCCGGAGCAGCCGTTCCAAAAGCATATCGTAGACCGGCGCGCCCTTGAGCACATCCGCCGTCAGATACGCGGTGATCGAGACGAAAATCAGTGCCAGCATGTGATGGAAGGAACCGGTCATTTCCATGATCAGCACGCTGCCCGTGATCGGCGCCTTGACCACGGCGGCAAAATAAGCCGCCATACCGTAAACGATAAAGCTCACCATCAGCGCGGGATCGATAATCCCTGCCATCGCCGTGAGCTTCGAGAACACCGCGCCCGAGAGCGCGCCGAGTACCAGCATCGGCAGGAAAATCCCGCCGGGAACGCCCGAGCCGAAACAAATCATCGTGAACACAAACTTCGCGACCAAAAGCAGAAGCAAAAACGGCAGCGCGAACTCCTTCCGGAGCAGCGTATCGACCAACGCACTGCCGCCGCCGAGCACCTCCGGCAACGCGAAGGCCAGCCCGAAGGACAAGAACAGCGGCATCAGAAATTTTGCCGCACCCTGCGCCGGGAATTTTTGATAAGCGTCCAGCGTGGCCTCCAACACATGGTTGAACAGCACTCCGAGCACGCCCACGAATATTCCCAAAGGAAGGAGCAGCACATAATGCGACATCGGCAGCGAAGGCAGCGCCTTGATATGGAAAACCGGCGCCAATCCCAGCGCCCATCCCGCTACCGCCGACGAGCTGACTGACGCCGCCACTGTCGCCATCAGCACCAGCGGGGAAAAACTCTTCGTCAATTCCTCCAGGCAAAAGATCACGCCCGCCAGCGGCGCGTTGAAAGCCGCCGCAAGCCCGGCGCCCGAACCGGCGGTCAGCAGGAAGCGTTCCTCGCTGCGCGGCCGCAAACGCAAGCGGCTGAACCACTGCCCGACGCAAGCGCCAAGCTGCACGCTGGGTCCCTCGCGTCCCAGCGACATCCCCACGCCGATTCCCAGCACGCCGCCGACAAATTTCAGTGCCAGCACCCGCTGAGCATTCATGCGGATTCGCCCCAAAAGAATCGCTTTCACCTGCGGAATACCGCTGCCTGAGATCAACGGCTCGATTGCCAGGAACCGCGCCAGGATCCACGCAACCAAGACGAGAAAAATCCCCCAGCCGAAAAAGCCGACGGGAAAAGATTTCGCCATCCAATCAAAAAGAATCGGGAGGTAAATCTCCGTCAATCCCAAAAGCCATCGAAACAGGGCAACGACAATCCCGACGCCGATGCCCACCAGCGCCCCCTCGCAAAAAAGCCGCAGCCGGAACGCCCGCTCATCCGCCAGGAAATGCAGCGCGTCCCGCATCCGATTCCAACGCAAAATCCTTCACCTCTGTTTATCTACCATACGTCTCCTATTTTCGCAAAAAAAAGACGCATTGTCCACTACCGGACAATGCGTTTTTCTCATTTCCTGCCCATAAAAACCTGCGCCACCCGTCGAAGCAGCCATGAGACAGCGACGGCGATGTTCAGCAGGAAGTTCGCCGCCTGTGACGCAAATCCTTTTGGCGCCAGCTTATTTTGCCGTCGGGACATGGGCGCCGCTCCTCTTCCGTTTCGCGGGGAGCTTCCGCGTAAATTCCAGCACGTCGCCGACCTTCTTTGCATTTATAGTGTCGCCCGCACGGAATTCCCTCGCCAGCAGCTTCTCGGACAACGGGTCCTCGATCATCTTGCGGATTGCTCGTTTCAACGGGCGCGCGCCAAACTTGAAGTCCGTTCCTTTTGCGACGAGCATCGCCTTGACCGCGGGGCTCAGCGCCAGCTTCATCTCTTTCTCCGCGAGCCGCGCACGCACATCAACCAGTAAAATATCGACAATGGCGGAAAGCTCCTCTTTGCCGAGAGCGTGGAAAACCAGCGTCTCGTCGAGACGGTTCAGGAATTCCGGCTTGAAGACTTTTTTCGTCTCCTCCAGCACGCGCTTTTTCGCGCGCTCCTGTCCGTCCGTCGCCGTATCCCGCGCGAGGAATCCCATGGTCGCGCCCTCGTCCTTCAGGAAACTGGCGCCGACGTTCGACGTCATGATGACCACGGTGTTCTTGAAGTCCGCAGTCCGTCCCTGGCTGTCGGTCAGCCGCCCGTCCTCCATCACCTGCAGCAGGATATTGAAGACGTCAGGATGGGCTTTTTCGATCTCGTCCAACAGGATGATCGAGTACGGTTTTTTCCGCACCGCGTCGGTGAGCTGACCGCCCTCCTCGTATCCGACATAGCCCGGAGGCGCGCCGACGAGGCGCGAGACGGTGAATTTTTCCATGTACTCGGACATGTCGAAGCGGATAATCGCGTCCTCGCTGTCGAAAAGCGTTTCCGCCAGCGCTTTCGCCAGCTCCGTCTTGCCCACGCCCGTCGGGCCGAGGAACAGGAACGACCCGATGGGACGCTTCGGGTCTTTGAGCCCCGCCCGCGCGCGGCGAATAGCGCGGGAAAGCGCGACAACAGCTTCGCTTTGCCCGACCACGCGCTTTTTCAGTAATTTTTCCAAATTGAGCAGACGCTCGGACTCCTTCGCCTCGATCTTGCGAACCGGGATGCCCGTCCAAAGCCCGACGGCCTCGGCAATATCGTCCTCAGTGACCAGGATTTGTTCCTGCCCGCTTTCCTTCCATTCGTTGCGCGCATCTTCCAGACGTTTCTTGACCGCGCCCTCCTCGTCCCGGAGCAGCGCGGCGCGCTCGTATTCCTGCGCGTCGATGGCGCTTTCCTTTTCGACCCGTAAACGCTCCAGTTCCTTTTCCGCCTCACGCACGCCGTCCGGCTGCGCAACGGTCGTCATCCGTACCTTGGATGCGGCCTCGTCCATCAGATCGATAGCCTTGTCCGGCAGGAAACGGTCGGTGATATAACGCCTGGAAAGATGCACGGCGGCGTCAATCGCTTCGTCGGTAATCTTCGCCTTATGGAAATCCTCATAAGTCTCACGCAGACCGCGCAGGATGGCGACTGCCTCATCGGCGTCCGGCTCCTCGACCAGTACCGTCTGAAAACGCCGTACCAGCGCCGCGTCCTTCTCGAAATATTTCCGGTATTCCTTCAGCGTCGTCGCGCCGATGACCTGGATCTCCCCTCGCGAAAGCGCGGGCTTCAGGATATTCGCCGCGTCCAGGGAACCTTCCGCACCGCCCGCGCCGATCAGGGTGTGCATCTCGTCGATAAACAGGATGATGTTCTTCGCCCGGCGGATTTCCGCGAGAATGTTCTTCATACGTTCCTCGAACTCGCCCCGATACTTCGTGCCCGCCACGATTGAAGCCATCGACAGCGAAATGACGCGTTTTTCCCGCAGCGTGAACGGCACGGCGCCAGAGGCAATCGCCTGCGCCAAGCCTTCGACGACGGCGGTCTTCCCGACGCCCGGCTCGCCAATCAGGATTGGATTGTTCTTCACACGACGCGACAGGATTTGGATGACGCGCCGAATCTCCCTTTCCCTCCCGATGACCGGATCCAGCTTTTTCTTCGCGGCCAGCTCGCTCAAAGAACGCCCGTAGCGGGCCAAAAGCGGCGTTCCCGTCCCGCTGTCCTTCTCCTGCTCCTCGTCGTCCTCATCGCCGTCCAGCATCTCAAAGATCGTCTCCCGAAGCAGGTCAAGATCGATGCCCAACGACGTCAATACCCGCGCCGCCGTGTTCTCGCTTTCCCTCGACAACGCCAGCAGGATATGCTCGGTGCCGATAAAATCATGGTCGAGCTGCTTCGCTTCCTCGACGGAAAACTGCATGACGCGCTTCGCGCTGAGCGTGTAATAGGGATTGTCCGGCGCCCCTTCCGGCGTGCCCGCAATCCTCCCGACGCGAGCCTGCGCCGTCTCAAACTCGACGCCGAGCTCCGCGAGGACATGCGCCGCGAAACTCTCCCGCTCATGCAGTATGCCCAGGAGCAAATGCTCGGGCCCGATATGGCTTTTCCCCCGTTCCAGCGCCTCCCGCTGCGCGAATTTCAGCGCCGCGATGGCATGGGGCGTGAATTGGTTGTTCATGGTAAATTCTCCTGTCCCGGCGCGCCGCCCGCGAGGATTTCCCGCACGACGGCAGCGCGTTTCCGGTCTATTTCCGTTTGCGATAAATTGTCGTTTCCGGCAAGATTCTTCAGATAGCTGGGACGGCTGGCAATCAGAAGCTCCGAGAAGCGTTTTGCCGTCGCCTCGTGCAGAAGCCCGAGATCGAGCCCCAGCCGCACCTTGCTGATCAGCTCCAATACTTCACCTTCGCCGAGGGAACGGGCATATTTCAGCACGCCGAAAGAACGCCAGACCGCGTCCTCCAACCGTTCCTTCGAGGTCATGGCCAACGCCTTTCGCGCCCGCCGTTCATTATCTATAATCTGCATCGCCGCGTTCATCAGGTTCTCGATGATCGCCTGTTCCGTGAATCCCAGCGCCAGTTGGTTCGACACGGCGAAAATATTCCCGACCGTCTCGCTGCCCTCGCCGTACAGCCCGCGCACCGAAAGGCCGAGCTGCTGGGAAATGTTGATGATATTATTGATATTCCGCGTGTAGACAAGCCCCGGCAAATGGAGCAGCACTGTCGCCCGAAGCCCCGTGCCGAGATTCGTCGGGCAGCTTGTCAGATACCCCATCTTTTCGTCAAAGGCAACGTCCAGCTTTTCCTCCACCGCGTCGTCGACGCGAAAAGCGAGGTCCAGCGGGGTCCGAAGATCCAGCCCCGAAGCCATAGCATGAATCCGAAGATGATCGTCTTCGTTCACAAGCACGCTGCACTTGCAGTCCCGGCTGATGAACGCGCTGCGATAGGCGGGATTCTGAATCAATCTTTTGCTGATCAACTGCTTTTCCGCCAGCACTTCCCTCTCCATTTGCGACAATGCGTCCATCCCCAAGGCGTCGAAAGGCTGCCCCGCCGTTTCCTCGATGCGGCTGAAAACCGACGCCGCACGGTTCT
The DNA here is from genome assembly GCA_947167555.1 of uncultured Selenomonadales bacterium. Classification (GTDB taxonomy): domain Bacteria; phylum Bacillota; class Negativicutes; order Selenomonadales; family Selenomonadaceae; genus RUG12372. The sequence goes on along the minus strand of CAMVIO010000041.1, from coordinate 4,146 downwards.
GCACCTCCGCGAGCTGCTGCCTGTCCGCACGGTTCGGAAAGGGAAGCCGCGCGAAATTCCGGGCGAGACGGACGCGGCTCGCCAATACCACATCCCCGGCTTCGCCCTCGCATCCAAGCCAGGAAAGGCGATAGTCGCGGTAAAGGTCATGCACGGCCATCGGCTCCGCCCCCCTTCTCCTCAGCGGCAATCTTCCGCTCCAGCTCGCGGATCTTGTCGCGGTACTCGGCGGCCTTTTCGTACGCTTCGCTCTGCACCGCCTCCGCCAGCTGCTCCTTCAGGAGCGCTATCTCATGGCGCACCACGAGCACGCCGCCTGAGCGGCGGGGAATCTTCCCGCTGTGAGTGCTCGACCCGTGGATTCGCTTCAAAAGCGGCGCCAGCTGAGCGCGGAACGTGTTGTAACAGACGCTGCACCCGATCTTGCCCGTGTGGGCGAAATCCTGGAACGTCATGCCGCAGTTCGGGCAGACCAGCCCGACCTCCGTTTTTTCCTCTTTCTGCTCCGGCGGCTGCCGGAACAGCCCCTTCAAAAAATCGTTGACCGTAAACTCACGAGAGTCCGGCGACGGCATAAAATTCTGGTAACGCGCCGCGCATTCCTCGCAAAGATTCTTATCCATTTTCCCCTCGGGACTGATCTGCGTGATATGGATGCACGCCTCGTTCCGATGGCAATCGTCGCACAACATTCAAAAATCCTCCTCAACGCCCATGCGTTATCTCTTTGCTTTCAAGAAAGCCTTTCCAGCGTCATGAACAGCGTCCGCAGCAGCCGCACACGATCTTCCGGCTCCATCGTCTCATAGGCCGTCTGCGCCGTCGTCAGCAGCAACGCCGCTTCCCGGTTCGTAATCATCTGGTGCTTCAGCAGGTACGCAATCATCGACTGCACGACGGAAAACTCCGTATCCTCGTCGATTTTCTCCTGCATATCCTGATAGACGAGCTGACGCATCGGCACCTGCGCGATCCGGATAAAACCGCCCAGCCCGCGCCGGGACTCCACACGGAACCCCCGCGCCGGCGTAAAGCGCGTGGACAGCACATAACTGATCTGCGACGGCGCACAGGAAATCTTGTCCGCAATCTCCGTGCGCCGAAGCTCCACGTGCCCGTCCTCCTGCGCCGCAAGCTGCCGCAAGATGTAGCTCTCAATCAAATCCGCAATATTGCTCATAACGATCACCTTCAAATCAAAACAAAAGCATAATTGACTATTTGACTTTTCTATATTATTATATTTGACATTTCGACATTTAGCAAGTGTTTTTTGCCAAACTCCGGAAGCAAAAACGGCGTTGATTGAAAATATCCAACCGACGCCGTTTCTAATCTTTGTTTTTTTCGTCTTTCGTATTTTTCCCGAAATGAACGCGCACCTGATAATATATCGAATAGATCGCGACGGGAAAGCCCAGCGCGATGCCCGTAATCGTCCCTGTCGGCGCGATACCGAAAGCTTCGTCCGCCTTCCTGCCGAGCCAAATACAAGCGAGCACCGTCACCGCAACGGAAGTCCCGATGCCCGTAAAATACGAAGCCACCCAAAGCCGACGCAGAAGCAGTTTGCGGCGGTCTTCTTTCTCGTCCGTCATGCGAAGGGAACCGGCGGCGTTTTTCGTTTCCCGTACCGATAGAGGATTGCCTCAACGATGCGCCGCGCCGCTTCCCCGTCGCCGTAAGGGCTTTTGGCTTCCGCCATGCGCGCGTATGACGCCTCGTCGGTCAGCAGCTTTTTCGCCTCGGCGTAGACACGTTCTTCTTCCGTGCCGACGAGAAGCACAGTCCCCGCCTCCACCGCCTCGGGGCGCTCTGTCGTGTCGCGCAGGACGAGCACCGGCTTCCCGAGCGCGGGAGCTTCCTCCTGCACGCCGCCGGAATCAGTCAGCACCAGCATCGCGCGGTGCATTAAGTTCGCAAAGGGCTCGTAGTCCAACGGCTCAATCAAATGCACCCTTGCCGCGCCGCCCAGTTCCTCATCGACGACCTCGCGCACCTTCGGGTTCTTGTGAACGGGGAAAACAATCTCGATATCGGGGATCTCGTCCACGAGACGCTTCATGGCCTTATAGACATGGCGCATCGGCTCGCCGAGATTTTCCCGGCGATGCGTGGTGACCAGCACGACACGACGATTCGCGTAGTCGATGCCTGACAGCGCGTCGTCCGCGAAGCCGAATTCTTCCTGGACCGTATGATGAAGCGCGTCGATAACCGTATTCCCCGTGATGAAAATATCCTTCTCCGGCACATGCTCGGCGCGCAGGTTCTCCGCAGAAGTCGCCGTCGGCGCGAAGTGCAGGTCTGCGATGGCGCCGGTCAGATGACGGTTCATTTCCTCGGGGAACGGCGAATATTTATTGTAGGTGCGAAGTCCCGCCTCGACGTGCCCGACAGCCGTCTGATGGTAATAGGCCGCCAACGCCCCCGCGAAAGTTGTCGTCGTGTCTCCGTGGACGAGCACGAGGTCTGGCTTTTCCTTCGTCAGCACTTCGTCCAAGCCTTTCAGCGCGCGAGCCGTGATGTCGAAAAGGGTCTGGCCCGCCGCCATGATGTCGAGGTCATAGTCCGGCACGATATGAAAAAGGCGCAGCACTTGGTCGAGCATTTCCCGATGCTGTGCCGTCACCGCGACGAGGGGCACGATTTCCTCCGGGTGCCTCGCCATTTCCATGACCACGGGCGCCATCTTGATCGCCTCGGGACGCGTGCCGAAAACCGTCATGATCTTGAGCTTTGCCGCCGCTTCCGCCATAACTCTCCCCTACCTTACAACCTTTTTCATCTTGAGGATTCCGAGCCGTTTCGCGCCGTACAGTACGGCGACAATCATTCCGACCAGGATCAGGAGCGCCGTCCGCGGGCTGACCGCCGTCATGACGATGGCCCCCGAGCCGAGTACCGCGCTGATAACATACATCAGGAGCACCGCTTGCCTTTGGGTAAATCCGAGGTTCAGCAGGCGATGATGGAGATGCCCCTTGTCCGGCTTCATGATCGGTTCGCCGGCAAGCCAGCGCCGCACAATCGCAAAGGTCGTATCGAGAATCGGAAGCCCCAGCGCGAGAATCGGCACGACCAGCGCGACAATCGCCGCGCTTTTCATCACGCCGACGACGGAAATGCCTGAGAGCATGAAGCCCAGGAACATGCTGCCCGTATCGCCCATGAAAATTTTCGCCGGATTGAAATTGTAAAACAGGAAGCCGAAGGCCGCCCCTGCCAACGCCGCCGTGACTATCGCCACCACCAGGATATCCATGCGGAGCGCGACGAGGCAGATCGTCAGCGAAGCGATGGTCGCTACCCCCGCCGCCAAGCCGTCAAGGCCGTCAATCAGGTTCACCGTGTTCGTGATGCCGACCATCCAGAAAATCGTCAGAGGGATGGTCACATAGTCGTAAAGGTAAGCGACTTCCCCTGAAAAGGACGTGATGAAGTCAATACGGACGCCGAAGGCCACCGCCGCCCACGCGCAAAAGATCTGTCCCAACAGCTTTACTTTCGCCGGAAGGCTCACATAGTCGTCCCAAAGCCCCAGCGCCACGATCAGTGAACCGCCGATGAAAAGCCCGATAACGCCCTGCGCCATTTCCTCGGGAATTTCCGACGTTTCCAGTAAGAACAACATCGAAATCATGAACGCCGCGTAAATCGCAAGCCCGCCGATACGGGGAATCGGTTTTTTATGCACCTTCCGCGCATCCGGCGCGTCAAGCGCACCCGTCCGAAACGCGAGCCGGATCACAACCGGCGTCAGAAGCACCGCCGCAACCGCCGCAATCAAAAACGCCCAAATATAATTTGGCATCAAATATCCGCACCTCTTATTCTATGGAAAGGAAACCGTACCGCACGCGCAGAGATATCCCGCGAAAAGTGCGTTTCAAATTATTTTACCGCAAGCGCCGCCAAGTGTCAATCAATGGGAGCTCTCTTGATTTTCTCCAGTTCCGCCTTCAGCGCAGCATTTTCATCAAGCAGCGCACAGGCTTCCGCAAAATGAATATTCATCACATGAAAAAGATATTTGACGAAATACGCGTCCTCTCCGAAAAAAGGCAAGAACGCTTCCTTGACCGCAGCGTCAGCTTCCGGAGAAGCCGCGTAATTGGCGTAGAATTTCCCTTTCGCTACCTGCTC
>CAMVIO010000040.1 GCA_947167555.1 uncultured Selenomonadales bacterium | reverse complement strand
GTCGTGATGGATGTCGCCAGTGCGGAGATGACAAAATATACGGCGAACGCGATGCTTGCTACGAAAATCAGTTTCATGAACGAGATTGCGGGCATTTGCGAGCGTGTCGGTGCGGATGTCAATAAGGTGCGTATCGGTATCGGTAGTGACTCGCGGATAGGGTACAGTTTTATCTATCCAGGGTGTGGTTATGGGGGAAGCTGTTTTCCGAAAGATGTACAGGCGCTGATACGGACAAGCAAAAAGCATGGTTATGAGCCGGGGATGTTGGAAGCGGTTGAGTCGGTGAACCAGAGGCAGAAGCGCGTATTGGCGGAAAAGATTGTCCGAAAGTTTGGAGAAGATTTGACGGGAAAAAAGTTTGCAGTTTGGGGCTTGGCGTTCAAGCCTGATACGGATGATATGCGGGAAGCGCCTGCGATTACGATTATTGAAGAACTGACGAGGCGCGGCGCTGAGATTGTTGCTTATGATCCGAAAGCGGTAGAGACAGCCAAGGCAGTATATTTGAAAGATGCGCCGAATGTTTCGTATGTAGATAGTAAATACGAAGCAGTAAAAGGCGCGGACGCCTTGGTGCTGGTGACGGAGTGGAAGGAATTCCGTCAGCCGGATTTCGAGGAGATTATCAAGCTGTTGAATCAGCCGTTGATTTTCGATGGGCGCAACCAGTACGACAGGAAGCGAATGAAAAAATTGGGCGTTGAGTATTACCAGATTGGGGTGGCGTGACAAGAATGAAACGAAGGGCTTTAATCCATGATTTGCTTGGATTGAAGCCCTTCGTTAATTCAATGTGCAGTTTTGAAAATCAATCTTAAACGAGACGTGGCATTTCCTTTTTTGTATTACGCGGCTGGTGTGTCGCGAGGATGGCTATTAGGAATTGGTTTTCGCAAATTTGCTTTCTAAGAAAGCGGGAAACATATAGGGCGGCATCTTGATGGTTTCTTCGTCGGCGAAGTATGCTTTTGGATGGACGATGACGGAGCGTCTGACGCGTTTGGAAAACCCTTCCTTGAAGGCATAGAACGATGTGGTCGTATCTTTTTTGAGGATTTGACCTCCACCGGGAATACCCGGAAATGGGTCTTGCTTTCATTATTCATTTCCTGTCTCCCGTAATACGCAAAGTATTTTTATAAAAACTTTACGCTATGCGCAAAGTATTGTCAAAGACAATTCTTCGCAACCCGCAGAGTATTTTTACGGACTTATATCATCGTATCCTCCAATGCAAAAAGCAGCATACGTCCGTCCTTTTGTGCTTCTTGCCAGACAGATTTTTTCAGGAATCGATAGTTAAGCGGGATTTTTGCGCATTTTTCAAAAAAATTGTGGCAAAAACCGATTTGTTTGTGGTATACTCTAAAATAGCTTGTAAAAGGCTGGGTGATGTGGTAATCTTATGGAAGTGATTTTGGCGGAGTATCTCGGCTTTTGCTATGGCGTGAAGCGCGCGATCCGGCTTGCTCGGGACAGTGCTGCGGAGAAGGACGCTTCGACGCTTGGGCCGATTATTCACAATCCGCAGATGGTTGCGCGTCTCGAGGAAGAGGGCGTCGGCTCGGTCGATACGCTGGACGAGGTGCCGGACGGCGGAACGCTTATCATCCGTTCCCATGGCGTCGGCCCCGCGGTGTATGAGGCGGCGAATGCGCGGCCCATCAAGGTGGTGGACGCCACATGCCCGCATGTCAAGAAGGCGCAGATGGCGGCGCATCGGCTGGCAGAGGACGGCTTCGACGTCGTTATCATCGGCGAGAAAAAGCACCCGGAAGTAAAGAGTATCCTGGAATGGGCGGGCGGAAACGCCGCCGTCGTGGAGACGGAGGAAGAGGCGGAAGCGCTTCCCAACTATTTGAAGTTAGGTATTGTCGCGCAGACGACATTTTCCGGCACGCGATTTCAAGCTATTGCCGCTCGGCTGATTCCAAAATCAAACGATATACGGATTATCCGAACGATTTGTACGGCCACCGATCAGCGCCAGTCTGCCGCGCTTCGTCTTGCGGCGGATGTGGACATGATGCTGGTCATCGGCGGGAAGAACAGTGCGAACACCACGCGTCTTGCGCAGATTTGTGCGGAAAAGACCGTTGTTCATCATATTGAAACGGCGTCCGAGTTGAAGGACGAATGGTTTCACGATATCAAGAAAATCGGGATCACAGCCGGGGCATCGACTCCGGACTGGATCATCAGGGAGGTATATCAAAAGTGTCAGATGTAAACGAACAAAACATGGAAGCCCTGCTGGAGGACATGCAGGATATCCAGGAGCGCACGGTTGTGCCGGCCACCGTCGTATCGGTGTCCCACGGCGAGGCTTGGGTATCCATCGACGCCAAGCAGGACGTTCCTATTCTTAAAAAGGAGCTTGCGTATCCGGAGCCGGATTCGGCGGAGGACGTCGTCAAGGTCGGCGACGTGATCAACGTCTATGTGGTATCCAAAGGCGGCGAGCACGGCTATACGCTCTCGAAGCTCAAGGCCGATCAGGAAGAGTCCTGGAAGAAGCTCGACGGCTGCGTTGAGAAAAAGGAGCCGTTGGAAGTCACGGTCCTGAAAGCAATCAAGGGTGGGCTTTCGGTCAGCGTGCAGGGGCTTCGCGGATTTATTCCGGCGTCCCATGTGGGCTTGCATTATGTACAGGATCTTTCCTCGTTTGAAGGTAAAGTTTTTGAGGCGCTGCCGATTGAGTTCGACGCGTCCAACCATAAACTCGTGCTTTCCCGTAAGGATCTGCTGACTCAGGAGCGCGAGGAGGCGCAGGAACGCGTTTTCTCCACGCTGGAGGCAGGGCAGACGGTCAAGGGGACGGTCAAGCGAATCGTCGATTACGGCGCGTTCGTTGACGTCGGCGGCGTGGATGGTCTCGCGCATATCTCCGATCTCGCCTGGGATCGCGTCAAGCATCCTTCCGACGTTTTGAAGGTTGGGCAGGAGATTGACGTTTTCGTCAAGAATATCGATCAGGAACAGCACCGGATTTCGCTCAGCGTGAAGGACACGCTGCCCGATCCGTGGTTCGAGCGTGCGGGCCGTTATGAGGAAGGCCAGATTATCGAGGGCAAGGTCATCAAGCTGACAGACTTTGGTGCGTTCATGGAAATCGAGCCGGGCTTCGACGGGCTGATTCCGATGGGCGAGCTCTCCGACAAGCGCATCGCGCGTGCGGATGAGGCCGTGCATACGGGCGACGTTGTGAAGGTCAAGGTTCTTCGCATCGACACGGCGCGCAAGCGCATTTCGCTGAGCATCACGAAAGCGGCGAAAGCCGACGCGGAAGAGAGCGCAGAAGAGTAAAAGAAACTGGGGTGAAGGAGTGATGGGGACATCACTCCTTTATTTTTTCAAGGAAACAGCGAATAAGAGAGGGAACAGCATGGAACTAACGCCGATGATGCGTCAGTATCAGGCGACGAAGGAGCAGCATCCGGACGAGATCCTTTTTTTCCGTTTGGGTGATTTTTATGAAATGTTTTTCGACGACGCGGTGCTTGTCTCGAAGGAGTTGGGGCTGACATTGACGAGCCGCAGCGGTGATGCGGAGAAATCGCCGATGTGCGGCGTGCCGTACCATGCGGCGGAGCGGTATATCACGAAGCTGATCCGTCGTGGATATAAAGTTGCCATTGCCGAGCAGATCGGGGACCCGAAATCGCCCGGGCTGACGAAGCGCGAGGTCATCAAGGTCATCACGCCGGGAACGATTTTGTCCGAGGACGCATTGACGGCGGCACAGAACAACTATATCGGACTCCTTTTCGAGGACGGGGAGCGCGCTGTGCTTGCCGGGGCGGATATTTCCACCGGCGAGTGCTTTTACGGTTTGTACGACGGGAAAAACCGGATTCAGACGCTGCTCGACGAATTGTACCGTTTAGCGCCGGCAGAGCTGTTGTTTGCGGGAGAACCGTCTTTCCGTCAGGAGATTGAGGAGTTTTTCGCACAGCGGATGGCGCAATGCGCGTTCACTTCACTGCCGGCCGTTGATCGCCCCGAGGAAATGATGCTTCGCCATTTCGGTGCGGAGCAACGTCCGGGAGACAAGGGCGCGGAAACGGCTCTTTCGACGCTTCTCGATTACCTGCATCAGACGGTCATGACCGACCTGAGCCATATCAGCCGATTGACGCGGCTGGAATCGTCGGGGCGGCTTGTGCTGGATACGACGACGCTTCGGAATCTCGAGATTACAAGAAACCTGCGGGATGGAAGCAAGAAGAATACATTGCTTGACGTCCTCGATTTTACGGGCACGGCGATGGGAGGGCGATTGCTCCGCAAATGGCTGGAGCAGCCGCTTGTCGTTGTGGCCGATATTCGTGCGCGCCATGACGCCGTTGAGGAGCTTTCGAAGGAGTTTTCCATGCGGTCGGGCCTTCGTGAAAGCATGAAGGAAATCTACGATTTCGAGCGGCTCTTGACGCGGGCGGAGGTCGGCGCGGCGAACGCGCGGGATCTCGTTGCGCTGAAGCTTTCCCTGCGCGCATTGCCCGGCATCAAGGAGATGCTTGCACCGGCGCAGACCGCTTTGCTTTGTCGCGGACGAGATCGCATCGGTACGTACGACGAGCTCGTTTCGCTTTTGGAGCGCGCCATTGTCGACGAGCCGGGTTTTTCCGTCCGGGAGGGCGGCATCATTAAAAGCGGCTATGACGCGGAGCTTGACGAGTATCGCCGCATCGCCCACGACAGCAAGAAGATGCTGCAGGAAATCGAGGAGCGCGAGCGGGAAAAGACGGGGATCAAGACGCTGAAAATCGGGTATAACAAGGTTTTCGGCTATTATATCGAGGTCAGGAACAGCGGCAAGGATCTTGTGCCCGCCCATTATGTAAGGAAACAGACGCTGGCGAATGCGGAGCGCTTCATCACAGAGGAACTGAAGGAATTCGAGACGAAGATCCTCGGCGCGCAGGAAAAGATTGTCGCAATCGAGTACGCCCTTTTCAACGACGTCCGGGAGCGCGTTGTTTCCGAATTGGAAAGCATCCAGCGTACGGCGCGGGAACTGGCGATTATTGATGTTCTCGTGTCCATGGCCGAGGCGGCGGACGCCCACGGCTATGTTCGTCCGACTTTGCGGGAAAACGGCGTGATTCATATCGTGGACGGTCGCCATCCGCTTGTCGAGCGAATCCTGACGCAGGATCTCTTCGTGCCGAATGACGCCGAGCTGAACCATGAGGAAAGCGAGATCATGCTGATCACTGGCCCGAACATGGCGGGCAAGTCCACCTATATGCGGCAGACCGCGCTGATCGTGCTGATGGCGCAGGCGGGCAGTTTCGTCCCCGCGCGGGAGGCGGCAATCTCGCCCGTTGATCGCATCTTCACGCGGATCGGCGCCAGCGACGACCTTGTCAGCGGGCAAAGTACCTTTATGGTCGAGATGAACGAGGTTGCTCAGATCTTGAAATACGCGACGAAGGATAGTCTCGTGATTCTCGATGAGATTGGGCGCGGTACCAGCACATTCGATGGCATGAGCATCGCCCGGGCCGTCGTCGAGCACATCCGTGACCATATCCACGCGAAGACGATGTTCGCCACGCATTACCACGAATTGACCGATATGGAGAGCGAGCATATCAAGAATTGCTGCGTCGCTGTGCGTGAACGCGGCAGCAAGGTCGTGTTCCTGCGGCGCATCGTGCCGGGGAGCGCGGACAAATCCTACGGTATCCATGTCGCTCGATTGGCGGGGCTTCCGAAGTCTGTCACCGATCGCGCGGAGGTCATTCTCGGCGGACTGGAACAATGCGCGCTTGCGCCCGCTTCTGCGGATTCGGAGCAGAGGGAACCGGAAGCGCCGAAAGATACGGGGATGATGTCGCTTTTCGCGTCGTCGCTGGCCGACGAGCTTTTGGCCCTTGACGTGATGGCGATGACGCCAATCGAGGCCATGAACGAATTGTACAAGCTGCAGCAGAAGGCGCAGAAGGAGGCGGGCAGAGCATGAGCATCGTTCATCTTTTGGACGACGACACCGTCAACAAGATTGCGGCGGGCGAGGTCGTCGAGCGGCCAGCTTCCGTGGTCAAGGAACTGATCGAGAACGCCGTGGACGCCGGAGCGACGACCATTGAAATAGAAACGATGGCAGGCGGCGAGAGCCTGATGCGCGTCACCGACAACGGCTGCGGCATGAGCCGGGAGGACGCGGAGCTTTCCGTGCAGCGGCACGCGACGAGCAAGATCAAGGACAGCGAGGATATTTTGTCTGTGCCGACGTTGGGCTTTCGGGGCGAGGCGCTTCCGACCATTGCCGCCGTTTCACGGTTTTCTCTCGTCACGCGCCGGGCGGAGGACGAGCTTGGCATTTCCGTCCGCATCATGGGCGGGAAAAAGCCGGAGATTTCCGACGCGGGCGCGGCGCCGGGGACGACCGTGAAAGTGGAAGACTTGTTTTTCAATACGCCGGCGCGCAAGAAATTCATGAAAACGACGCATACCGAGGGATTGAAGATCAACGATTGCGTCGTAAAGGCCGCGTTGGCCGAGCCGGGGATTTCGTTCCGGCTGATCAGCAACAACAAGACCACAGTCAAGACTCCGGGGACGGGTTCGCTTCGTGACGCCATCGTCGCCATATACGGCGGCTCGGTGGGCGAGTCGCTGTTGCCTCTGTCCTTTGAGGACGAGGATGTTAAAATCACCGGCTTTTTGACGAAGCCTTCGATGCTCCGCAGCAGCCGCGGGTGGCAGACCTTCATCGTCAACGGACGCGTCGTCGAGAACAAGGCGATGGCGCGCGCCATAGACAACGCGTACCATTCGCTTCTGCCGAAGGCCGGGTATCCGCTGGCGGTGCTCGTGGTCGAGGTCCCGGTGCGGAGCGTCGACGTCAATGTCCATCCGCGCAAGGCGGAGATCAAGTTTGAGGATGAAGGGCGAATCTTCAAGGCGGTTTACAAATCCGTCGTCGACGCTGTACGCCCTGAAGGGCAGAGTCTGGAACAGGTCGCCGCCGTCGCGCGCGTACCTGAGCATCGAAACGGAGAACCCGCGCCGTCTTTTTCCGTCGCGTCGTTTTCATCGGCCGCCGCTTCGGAGCCGTCGTCCCTGCCTCGGCCGTTCCTGCCGACCGTGCCTTTTGCGGACAAGGCGGGCGCTGGGAATTTCTCCGAGGTGCAGAAGGAACTGATGGCGGAAAAAAACGGCGAGGCAAAGGTTTCTTACGAGCAGCAGCAAATTGCGCCGCTGGTCGCTGACGCACCGGACGCGAAAGAGGAGACGCAGCTTTCAATGGTGCCCATCGGGCAGGTCGCCATGTGCTTTATCATCGCGCAGGATGGAGACACCCTTTACATCGTCGATCAGCACGCCGCCCACGAGCGTATCTTGTACGACAGGTTTTCCGCGTTGGCGGACGAGATTCCCTCCCAGCAGCTCCTCGTGCATTTATTGCTTGATTTCAGTCCGAGGGAATCGGAGCTTTTAGAAGAGCAGCAGGAGCTTTTCCAAAAGCTGGGCTTCGATCTCGCAAAAAGCGACGAGAACCAGTTCCGGCTCTGCTCGCTGCCCGCCGATATTCCCGTCGGCGAGGCGGAGACGACGCTTCGGAAGATTCTCGAATGGCTGATGGAAATGCATGCGCCGACGGCGGCAGAAATCCGCCACGCCTGCATCGCAATGACCGCTTGCAAGGCGGCGATCAAGCGCGGCGATGAATTGAACCTTCGTCAGATGCAGCTCTTGTTGGAGGAGCTTTCGCGAACCGCACGTCCGTATACCTGTCCCCATGGCAGGCCGACGATCTTGCGCTTCACCGGCGGGGAACTGGCGAAAATGTTCAAGAGGACATGACGATGGAAAACAAGACCGCAATCGCCGTGACGGTGGGACACAAAGCGAAGCCGAAGCATTTCGCGTTGGCGCGGGAAATGGCGGCTACGCTGGGAGCGCCTTTCGTTGAGCGCGGCAATACGTCGCTGGACGCGATTCGTGAGAAGTTCGGTGTTTCCTGCGTGATGGTCGCGAAAGAAAGGCTCGTCGTCGATACGCCGGACGGCGAGCTTTATTTTCATCCGGGCATGGCGCACCTGCGGTTGAAAAATCTGCGGCGCGGCGAGAGCGATCATTTGATGAACGCTCTGGGGCTTGCGGAAGGCAAGCGCGTCCTTGACTGCACACTCGGCATGGGGGCGGACGCTATCGTGGAAAGTTTCGGCGCGGGGGAGACAGGCGAGGTTGTCGCGTTGGAAAAAAATCCCGTTGTCGCTGTGTTGATCGCGCACGGGTTGGAAACGTCAGAGGGTGAGCATCCGACGACGGTGGCGGCTATGCGGCGTGTCCGTGTCGTTTGCGCCGACTATCTGGACTTTTTGCGCGCACAGCCCGACGATTCCTTCGACGCTGTCTATTTCGATCCGATGTTCCGCCATCCGTTCACGGAGAGCGCGGGCATCCATCCACTGCGTTTCCTCGCCGATCCGCGCCCGGTTTCGAGCGAGGCAATCCAAGAGGCGAGACGCGTAGCCCACTGCCGCGTCGTGCTGAAGGAGTCGAGCAAGAGCGAAGAGTTTGCAAGATTAGGCTTTACTGAGTTCGAAGGCGGGAAATACAGCAACGTGCGTTACGGTGTGATGCGAGTGTAAGATATGATGGATTTTTGAGCGGTTTGGAAGCCGCTCTTTTTTTATGGCAGTGATTTGAGTATAATGAGTATAATATATTTATTGTTTTAGGAACGAGGAAGAAAATATATGCAAACTTTTTCATGGACGGTCATCACTCATGCGCCGCAGGAGACGGCGGCTCTGGCGGAACGGCTTGGCGCCGTGGCTGAGGCAGGAACAGTGCTTTGTCTTGTCGGCGATCTCGGCGCGGGCAAGACGCTTTTCACGCAGGGCTTCGCGCGGGGCCTGGAGGTGACAGGTGAGGTCACGAGCCCGACCTTTGCCTTGATGAATCAATATAAAGGGCGGCTTCCCGTCACGCACTTCGACCTTTACCGATTGGAGAGGGAAGAGGAACTCGACGATATCGGGTTTTACGAATATGCCGAGGACGGTCGGGGCGTCGTGCTGATCGAGTGGGCGGACAAGTTTCCGGACGCGCTGCCCGAGCCGCATATACGACTGGAAATCGAACGGGGAGAAAAGGAAAACGAGCGTCGGCTGGCGTTTTCCACAACGGAGGAGGATAACGCGCTATGGCGGGCATTGACGAAAAAATGACAATCCTTGCAATGGACACGGCGACGATAGTCTCCAGCGTGGCCGTTGCCACAAAGGAACGAGTGTTGGCGGAGCTGACGGCGGAAACGCGATTCACGCATTCGGAAACGTTGGTGGTGAATATCGAGGAAGTCTTGCGCTTGGCGGATGTGAAGCGCGAGGAACTTTCCGCCGTCGCCGTGAGCCTCGGCCCCGGTTCCTTCACCGGGCTTCGCATCGGGCTGGCGGCGGCGAAAGCGATTGCCTATGCGCTTTCGATTCCGTTGGTCGGAGTGCCGACGCTGGAGGTCCTGGCGGCGGCGTTCCCTTCGCCGGGGGCGGTGGTCGCGCCGTTGATCGACGCGCAGAAGGGCAACGCGTATTTTTCGCTTTATCGCTATACGGAGCGAGGGCTTGCCTGTGAAAAAGAAGTTTTCGTCTCGTCGCTGCAGGAGATCGTTGAAACTATTGCGGAGGTAAAAAAACCGGTGACGATTGCCGGGGATTTCGCGCGAAAGATGGTTCAAAGAGGCGTCGAGCTTCCTGGTAATGCTACACTCGCGCCAATCACGCATATCATGCCGCGCGCCGCGCTGGTTGCCGCGCGCGCTATCGTCCTGCTGGAAAACGGCGAGGGGAAAAGCCCGATGGAGCTGGAGCCGATTTACGTACGCCGTTCTGAGGCTGAAGTGCTTTGGGAGAAGCGGCACAAGGAAACGGAGGGGAAACAGTGATTTCCTTTCGTGAGATGACGCCCGAGGACGCGGAGGCGGTGGAAGAGGTCGAAAAGGTCTCGTTTTCCATGCCGTGGTCGCGGAAATCCTTCTGGGAGGAAGCGGCGAACGAACGGACGTATTATCTTTTGGCGCTTGACGATGACAAGGTAATCGGCTATGCGGGCACATGGATTCTGGACGACGAGGCGCAGATCACGAATGTCGCCGTGGCGCCGGAGTATCGCGGGAAAAAAGTCGGCGCCGGATTGATGACGGAATTGATTAAAGAGGCAAAAAAAAGAGGCGCGACGCGCATGACTCTCGAAGTGCGCCCGTCCAACACGGCGGCCCTCGCTCTCTATGAAAAATTCGGATTCAAAGACTGCGGGCACAGGCCGCACTATTATCTCGACAACGGCGAGGATGCTGTGATCATGTGGCATATGGATTTATAAGGGGGATTTTGTCTGTAGACAAAATTTGAATAAGGCGTTATGACTCGGCGGAAATCCGCCTCGTCGAAACGCCGCTAGGGTGATTTTGTCAGTAGACAAAATTTGAATTAAGCGTTATAATATCCGCGGAAAGAGCGATGAAGGAGATACGATGGCGGGGAATGATCCCACAGAGAGAGGCGCCTTGGCTGAAAGCGTTTCGGAAAAAGACCGTCACCACCGCTTTGGAGCTGCCGATGAGGAATCGGACGTTGCCGCGCGTTAGGCGGAGAAAAGTTGGCCGCGTTTTTTGCGGCAAGCAGGGTGGAACCGCGAGCAGACGTCTCGTCCCGCATATGGGATGAGGCGTTTTTTGTTTACAAAAACGGAAGGGATGAGTTTATGTTGAAAATTACGTTGAAGGATGGAAGCGTCCGCGAGGTGGCCGAGGGGACGACAGTGCAGGAGTTTGTCAAAGGCGTCAGCAACAGCCTTGCGAAAAAGGTGCTGGCGGCGAAGCTGGACGGCAAGACCGTCGACTTGACGACGCCGCTTACGAAAGATGGCGCAGTGGAGTTCTTGACCTTTGAGGACGCGGACGGGCGCTGGGCGTTCCGTCATACGGCGTCTCATATCATGGCGCAGGCGATTCAGCATTTGTACGGAGAGAAGGTGCAGTTCGCCATCGGGCCCGCCATCGAAAACGGTTTTTACTACGACATCGACATGGAGAAACGGTTGACCGACGAGGATCTGCGCGATATCGAGAAGGAAATGGAGCGCATTGTCAAGCAGAATCTTCCGATGGTACGCAAAGAGATCAGCCGTGCCGACGCGCTGAAGCTGTTCGAGGAAAAAGGGCAGAGCTACAAGGTCGAGCTAATCAACGATCTGCCGGAGGACGCGTTGATTTCCCTGTATGAACAGGGGGATTTCGTTGATCTTTGTGCTGGGCCGCACGTCGTTTCCACCGGCAAGGTCAAGGCGGTGAAGCTTCAGAGCGTGGCGGGCGCGTACTGGCGCGGCGACGAGCATAACAAGATGCTGCAGCGCGTTTACGGCACGGCCTTCGAGAAAAAAGAAGACCTGACCGCGTATCTGACGATGCTGGAGGAAGCCGCGAAGCGCGACCATCGCAAGCTCGGCAAGGAGCTTGACCTGTTCAGCCTGCACGAGGAAGGACCGGGATTCCCGTTCTTCCATCCGAACGGCATGGTGATCCGCAACGAATTGATCAATTACTGGCGCGAGGTACATCGCCGCTACGGGTACCAGGAAATCAAGACGCCGATGATCCTGAACCGCAAGCTTTGGGAGACTTCCGGTCATTGGGATCATTACAAGGAAAATATGTATTTCACGCAGATCGACGATCTCGACTACGCGATCAAGCCGATGAACTGTCCAGGCGGCATGCTGGTTTACGCGACACAGCCGCGCAGCTACCGTGATCTGCCGCTTCGTCTCGGCGAGCTGGGCCTTGTTCATCGTCATGAGCTTTCCGGCGCGCTGCACGG
>CAMVIO010000039.1 GCA_947167555.1 uncultured Selenomonadales bacterium | reverse complement strand
ATATTTACCCGTGCGCGTTCGTTTTGTTGTGCCCCAAATATTCGTTTATTCCACCGTTACGGATTTCGCCAGATTTCTCGGCTTGTCTACATCGCAACCGCGCGTAATGGCAGCATAATACGCCAAAAGCTGGAGTGGAACCACCGCGAGCAGTGGAATCAGCATTTCATCCGTCTCCGGAACCTTGATGACATGATCGGCGTATTTTTCCAGCTCCGTATCCGTGACGGAAGCGATGCCAATGACGACGGCGTCGCGCGCCTTGACCTCTTTGATATTCGACAAGGTTTTTTCGTAAACGCTCTTTTGCGTCGCAATGGCGATAACCGGCAAGCTGTCCACGATCAATGCGAGCGTACCATGCTTTAATTCACCAGCCGCGTATGCCTCCGCATGGATATAGCTGATTTCTTTCAGCTTCAGCGAGCCTTCCAGAGCCACATCATAATCCAGCGAACGCCCGATAAAAAATACGTGTTCATTGAAGCCGTACTGACGCGCAAAGGTCTTGATCGGATCCACATCCTCCAGAGTCCGGCTGATCTGCGTCGGGATTTCCTTCAAACCACGCACAAGCTCCACAATCCGCTCTTTCGGCAGCGAACCGCGAATCTGTGCCATATAGAGTCCGAGCAACAGCATTACGATGAGCTGCGTCGTGTACGCTTTCGTCGATGCGACGGCAATCTCAGGTCCCGCCCAAGTGTAGACGACTTGATCCGCCTCGCGGGCGATGGACGAGCCGACGACATTCGTGACCGCCAGCGTTTTTGAACCCAGACGCTTCGCTTCCTTCAACGCAGCAAGAGTGTCGATGGTTTCGCCGGACTGGCTGACAACAATGGTCAGCGTATGGTCGTCAATAATCGGGGAACGATAGCGGAACTCCGACGCGATATCGCACTCTACCGGAATCCGCGCCATATTCTCAATGTAATATTTGCCTACAAGTCCGGCATGGTACGCCGTACCGCAAGCGACAATGAAAATTCTGTGAACACCGTCTATGAACGCCTTATCCCATGCAAGCTCCTCCAAAACCACCGCGCTCTCGTCTTTCTCGATACGCGCAGAGAGCGTTGCACGAACTGCTTTCGGCTGCTCATGGATTTCCTTCAGCATGAAATGCTCGAAGCCGCCTTTTTCCGCCGCCTCCGCATTCCAGTTAACCTCAAAGACTTTTTTGCGGATAGGCACTCCCGCATAATTCATGATGGAAACGCCGACCTTGGTAACCACCGCCATCTCGCCGTCGCTCAAGATATAAGTGCGCCGAGTATGCGCGATAATCGCAGGAATATCCGACGCAATGAAATTTTCACCTTTTCCAAGCCCGATGACAAGCGGATTGTCCTGCTTTGAGCAAATCAGCTTGCCTGGATCGCGGCGCGACATGAACACGATGGAATAAGAGCCTTCGATTCGGTGCAGCACTTCACGCACGGCAGCCTCGAAATCTCCGTCATAAACCTCTTCCAAAAGATGAGGAAGCACCTCGGTGTCCGTTTCCGAAAGGAATTTATGCCCTTTTTTTACCAGTTCTTCCTTAAGTGCAAGATAGTTCTCAATAATGCCGTTATGCACGACGACAAAATCCCCTGCGCAATCCGTATGCGGATGGGAATTCAGGTCGGACGGACGCCCGTGTGTTGCCCAGCGCGTATGCCCTATTCCCATTGTTCCAACCGGGATATTGCCTCCCAGTTTTTCTTTCAATTCGGCAAGCCTGCCGACGCTTTTTTCCACGCGGATATTTTCACCGTCGAAAACCGCGACGCCCGCAGAGTCGTATCCCCGATATTCAAGCTTCGTCAGACCTTCCAAAAGAAACTGCGCCGCCTCGCGATCGCCCACATATCCAACAATACCGCACATACCAATAGCCCTCCATACCTTCACGGCAGAATAATCGCATATAAACACAGCAAAGAAGCCTTGCTCCTTTGCTGATACGCCCCTATTCTAATGGAAGCCTAGGCGATAGTCAAGACTTTCCATGTTTCTTCCATTTGACAAAACATTGACATTTGCGTCGAATCGCGTAAAATAAAGGAATCTTATTAAAGAAAGGAAGTATGCGATTCCATGAAAAAGGCCCTGATTGTCATCGACATGCAAAACGACTTCATTGACGGCTCCCTCGGCACGCCCGAAGCGAAGACCATTGTCCTCGCCGTCACCGAAAAAGTCAAGGCTGCCGTCCAAGCCGGTGAAAAGCTGATTTTCACGCAGGACACGCACCATAGTGATTATCTCAAAACCGCCGAAGGAGAAAAATTGCCCGTCGAGCACTGCATCAAACCATCCCATGGATGGGGACTGGTCTCCTCGCTGATTCCTTACGCGAAGGACGCCATTGTGCTGGAGAAACCGACCTTTGGAGCAACAGGACTGCCGCAGCATGTCGCGGACTGCGAAGAAATAACCGTCGTCGGTCTTTGCACAGATATCTGCGTGATTTCAAACGCCATGCTGCTGAAATCGTTCCTTCCCGAAGCAAGAATCCGCGTGGACAGCACATGCTGCGCTGGCGTCACACCAGAAAGCCATAACCGCGCGTTGGAAGCAATGAAAATGTGCCATATTGAAGTTCTGTAAATAACATAATCGTCTTTCATTGTATGATTAAACGAACGCGGTCGTCGAGAATAATTGTCCCGACGACCGCGTTCGTTTTGGTTAAATCATTGTATCTTAGGCATTATCAGAGCCACACTTTCCACATGACGGGTCATCGGAAACATGTCTACCGGCTGGATTTTTTTGGCGTAATATCCAAAATTTTCCAATAGTGCCAAATCCCGAGCCAAAGTGGATGGATTGCAGGAAACATAGACGATACGCGACGGGCACATCTGAGCAAAAGTTTCGAGCACAACGGGAGTACATCCCGCGCGCGGCGGATCGGTGACAATAACGTCTGGATGTACACCGTTTCGGTAGAGTCGCGGCATGACCTTTGCCGAATCCCCAACAATGAATTCCGCGTTGGCGATATGATTGGCGCGCGCGTTTTTCTTTGCATCAGCAATCGCCGTTGGGACCACCTCGATCCCATACACTTTGCGAGCCTTCCTTGCAAGGAACAGCGTAATCGTCCCTGTTCCGCAATAGGCATCAATGATCGTTTCGCCTCCCCGCAGGCCTGCAAATTCCAACGCTTTTCCATATAAGACTTCCGTCTGCGCCGTATTGACCTGGAAGAAAGACCTCGGCGAAATTTGGAAAGACAACGGACCAATCGTGTCCCGAATTGATGATTTTCCCCAAAGCAGTATTGTTTCCCGCCCAAGGATTACATTGGTATGGTAGGTTTGGACATTTTGCTGTACACTGACCAGTTGCGGCACCCGATCCCGCAGAAATTTCACGATTGCCTTTGCCTGCGGTAATTCCTTCTTTGCCGTTACGAGCACCGCCATCGCATCGCCGTTTGCACTGACGCGTCCCATGATATGACGCAAGCCCCCCGTATGCCTGTCCTCGTCATAAACAGAAATCCCGAAACGACGCACCGCTTCCCGCATGGCGTTCATAATCTTATTATTCGTCTGGTGCTGGATATAGCAAGCTTCTGTATCGACAATCGTATGGCTTCCTTCCGAAAAACAACCGACAGAGATTTCCCCGCGCGCTTTGCCGACGGGAAATTGCATCTTATTTCGATATCCCCACGGCTCCGTCCCTATCGTAGGAAAAATCTTTACACCGTCAAGCTTTCCGATATGACGAACTGCGTCTTCTACTTGCCGCTGTTTTTCCCTAAGCTGCGCCCCATATTCAAGATGCTGAAACTGGCATCCGCCGCAGATATCATAAACAGGACAGCGCGGCTGTGCCCGTTCGGGGCTGGCTTCGAGTATTTCCACCAAGTCCGCCGTCGCATATGTTTTCTTTACATTTTTGATCCGCGCTCTGATACGCTCTCCCGGCAATGCTTCCGGCACAAAGACCGTAAATCCCTCCACGCGCGCTACACCTTCCGCACGACTTCCCATTCGTTCAATCAAGAGTTCGCATACCTCACCCGACTGTACGGGGATTTTTTTTGCCATCTCCATCCTCCGCTTTTCCATCATAGACATATGCGGGGCCGTCGCATCGGACAACCCCGCATTATCATTCCTTGTCTTTCATGATAAAATTGACTTTTTCAAGAAGCTCCGACGGATGCGAAAGCAAAACCTTTGCACCATTTTCCAGAAGCTCTTCCTTTTCTCTGAATCCCCAAAGCACTCCAACAGGAAAAGTTCCCGAATTCACCGCCGTCTGCATATCGACACCGGAATCACCGAGATAAACCGTTTCCTCTGGCACAACGCCCATGGTTTCCATGACGAAACGCACATGCGCTGGATCCGGCTTTCGCGGAATGCCTGGCCGATCGCCGTCAAAAACGTCGAACATATCCGAAGGAAAAAACTTCTGAATCAATTGCGCCGCCGCGTTAATATGCTTGTTCGTGCAGACTGCAAGCCGGACGCCTCTCTCCCGCAGACCCGAAAGCATTTCCACGATTCCCTCGTACGGCGCCGTTTCCTCCGTCAGCCGACGCTCATAGATTGCCTTGTATCGTGCCAAAGCTTCGTCTATACGCCCCGACGACGCATTCGGAAGAATCCTTTCCATCAACTTCCGGGAACCATTCCCGACAAAATAGCGATACGCCTGCTGCGTATGCGGCTTCATACCGTAAGACGCCAAAAGTTCGTTTCCGCTTGCTGCCAAATCGGCCAGTGTATTGAGAAGCGTCCCATCGAGATCGAACACCGCCGCGCGATATATCATCGTCTATCCTCTCACATCATCCCTCGCACCATTCGATGCGTCATTGTTTCCGCTTCCTGCTCCAAGGTCCGCGCTTCCTTCAATATCTCATTCGCTTCCTGGATATCGCCGGCCTTTTTCGTTTCAAGCCATTCCGCATACCGAATCGCATACGAAATACGCATATCGCAGATTCGTAGCCGCAACCGATGTAACGTCTGGGCTGCCGTCGGCGGATCGATTTTCTCCAGCTCCGAACGGCGAAGTTGCCAGTCCGGCAAAATCTCCTCTGCCATCACTGCCCGCATCTGGCGGCGCACATTCATATCGCCCATACTGCCGCTGTGCAGGATATCCACCAGCTTCTTATCAGCCGCGCTGATTTTGTCCTCATGCACCCGCAAGATATCCTCAGTCGTTTTCAGATACAACCGAACCTGTTCTTTCCTTGCCTTCATCACAAACGAGATGAACTCCCGGAAATTCGCTATTTCTTCCGCACGCCAGATGCCATCCTGCCCCTTCGCCAGGCAGATTTTCAGAACAAACTCATCCGCCGCTTCCTTCTGGTACAGGCGAAGCCCTAACGTCGCCTTGCCGTCTTCCGCATTTTTCTCAAGCCCATCGACGCCGTGCGGCTCCGCTTGATATAGTCCCGCCTTATCGAGAATCAGTTGCGCGTCGGGACTGAGTCCGCCCCATTCGCCTGCCCTCACATACTCGCGCATCGCATCCTCGAAGCTCTTGGAAACAGACGCCTTGAAAATCGACGCGAAATTCGATACCGCGCTTCGCGCTTCGTCCGTCATCGCGCGGTCCGAGTCCATAATACCTTCCAGGAATTCGTCTCCAGCCCGCTCCGAAATCTTTCGCACGTCAACATAACGCTCAAATTTCACTAAATCATGAGCCCCCGACGCCTCTTCGATCATGCGCACCGTGTATTCAGGCGTCTTCGTGTAATATCCATAATACCAAAGCGCACCGCCGCCTGCCACGACCACCACAGCGACAAGAACAACCATGATCGCCTTCCATTTTCCCGACAAGCTCATTGCATTCATCCTTCCTTATGATTTGCTAGATTGTGCGGAACACGGTCTGGTTCGCCATCAATTCCTGCAAAACATTCTGGTATTCCTTCCATTTTTCCAACGCCTTTTGACGCCGCTTTTCGATGCGTGCAATATCCGCAGTTTTCTCCTCTTTGGAAAGCATCGCCGCCTTTTCCAATATTTTCTGCTTATCATCCATTGCTCGGACGATATAGCCATACTGTTGCTTTTTCAGCTTGGCCTGCCAAAAAATCGTATCGTAATTATCCATCTCCTGCGCATTGGACCGTCGGATAACTTCCTGCACCTGTGCTTCCAACGACAGCAACCGATTGTTCAGTTCTGTCTCGATGGCCGTGATTTCCTGTCCTACCTTCGCCCTTGCCTTTCTCGCATTTGCGTCTCCCGCCTTGCCTTTCGGCGGATCCTCCACCAACAGCCGATCCGTTTGCAACGGATCGAAATCTTCGGTAATGGTTGATTCGTCCACAATCAGCACAACTTCGTTGGCTTTTTGCTCCGGCTGTTGCGGCGTCTGAGGCGGCACAACAGGTTCCTCAATAACAGGCTGCTCTTTCTCTTCTTCCTCTCCGCCCGTCATCGTCAGATAGGCTCCGCCCCCCATAACCCCGGCCAGCATCAGCGCCGCCAAGACCAGCCCGACGCGGACCATCGTCTCTTTCACGATAATACTCAAAACAATACAAGCCACAAACAACACAAGGAAAACAAAAATCCCCGTGAAAACAAGCATCAACGGTATTCCTTCCGGAACCGCCATACGCCGCACCCCCAACAGGAATCCTTCCCATAGTCCGGGTTCCGTTTATGAATCAGCACAAAAATTCTTTTCAAATTTTACGTTCTTTTTATTATACAACGATACTTCTCTTTCGACCAGTTTTTTGTTACACTAATTTTCATGGGAGACAATCAACAGGACGAAAGGAGCAAAGAACGCGCCATGAAGACCGTGGGAATCATCGCGGAATACAATCCTTTTCATAACGGGCATTGCCTGCAAATACAAGAAATCCGTCGGCGTTTTCCCGGCACGGGGATTGTCGTCGCCATGAGCGGGAGCTTCACCCAGCGCGGCACCGTTGCCATCCTCGACAAATGGCAGCGCGCGGAAGCCGCTGTCCGTCACGGTGTTTCCCTTGTACTGGAATTACCCACGGTTTTCTCCACGCGAAGTGCACAATATTTCGCCGAAGGCGGCGTGCGTCTTCTCGACCGTCTCGGTGTCGTGGACGTCATCGCGTTCGGGGCAGAATGCGAAAATCTTAAATCGCTTGCGCGTTTAGCCGATAAAATTGACGCAAATCAGCAATCGATTTCCATGAAAAACGGGTTACAAATTGGAGGTTCTTACGCCGCCGCAATTACTGAAGCCGCCGACCCCGACGCAGATATCCGACAGCCAAATGTTATCCTCGCCGTTGAATATCTTCGCGCAATCCAGCGATTTCATGTCAGCCTTTCGCCGACGCCCCTGCCACGTTTTTCCGCAGGACACCACGACTCAGACATCCCTTCCGTAGGCGACTGCCCTATCGCCAGTGCGTCAGCCATCCGCGCAGCCCTTGCCCGCGGAAATGAACACAGCGCCCTGTGCGCCGTCCCAAAAGACGTCGCAACAATGCTTTCCAACGCGCACGCACATGGCTATACTGACATGGAGCATTTATTTCGTCCTCTTCTAGCCAAGCTGTTAAACACTTCACCGGAATACCTTCGCTCGATACTTGGCGTCAATGAAGGGATTGAACATCGTGTTCGCCGTGCTGCACTTTCCGCGCGTTCTTACGCGGAAATCATCGAAGCCGTCCATTCCAAGCGCTATCCTCTCGCCCGTATCCGGCGTCTTCTGATGCACATTCTCTTTCCCCTGACAAAAGAAACCGCCAATCGGTTCGACGAGACGGGACCGCTTTACGCGCGCGTCCTCGCCTTCAACGATAAAGGACGGCGAATACTCCGAAACATAAGAGGACAAACAAAAATTCCCGTCGTCACAAAGCTATCCCGTTTTCTTCCCGCCCAAGCATTGGACACGGGGCAGTTATCATCCGCACAGGAAATGCTCGTCTTCGACTTAAAGGCTACCGCCCTCGCCTCGTTGGCCTCGAATCCCGTCGGCCACCCGCCCGTAAACGCCGACTATCTCATTTCTCCCATATATCTGCCAAAATAAAAGATGCGGCGTTCTTTTCGGAAATGCCGCATCTTTTTTCTTGTATTCAGTTTTAGCCTTTTCCCATCAATTCATCATAGCTCAAAGCCCTCGTATGCTTTGTATGGCTCCATTCATGCTCATTGCGATGAAGGAATCCGATAAACACAATGGGTATCCATGAGTAAATGAACACCGGATACAGGAGCAAGTACAGCCACGCCTTCCATTTTACATGGATTTTCATCAAGATAATAACCGGAAGAACATACTGCCCGAACATAATGAACGTCATCAATTCCGACGGCATGAAACGGTAAATGCTGGTGTAGAAGGGCGGAAGCTGGAGCACCGCCTGCACATAGCTCAAAATGACAAAAAACGTCGAAATCAGCAGAAAATGCGGCTGAATCAAGTGCAAGCAACCATCGAGGATACGAATGTCCCGTTGCTCAATCCCCGCTTTTAGCATCTTCGGAATAAAGCGATGCGCCACATCAAACTGGCCCTGCGCCCACCGCTTTCTCTGGTTCCACGACTGCATGAAGGTCAGCGGCTTCTCGTCATACACGATAGCGTCGTGCGCCCATGTCGTCTTGATGCCCTCGACCAAAGACTTCATCGTAAACTCCATGTCCTCGGTCAGGCACGTCGCCCCCCATCCGTGGCGTTTCAAAACGTCCGTCGTGATGCACATGCCCGTGCCGCCCAGCACCGACGAAAGCCCGATATTCGTTTTCGCCAGATGCCAGACATGATCGATGACCCAGAACGCGATGGCGAAGGTTCCGGACACCCATGTATCATAGGGATTTTTCGCGTCAAGATAGCCTTGGATAACCTTGTCGCCTTTCAAGAGTCGGTTGTTCATTTCCAGCAGGAAACGCGGATGCACGAGATTGTCCGCATCAAAGACCACAATCGCATCATATTGCCGTTCCATCTGGAAGAGCCTGTCAAACATCCATTCCAACGCGAAGCCTTTGCCTTTTCCCGTTTCACTGAAACGCTCGCAGACGATGGCCCCCGATTGCCTCGCGATTTCCGCCGTGTTGTCGGAACAGTTGTCCGCGATGACAAAAATATCGTAGAGTTCCTTCGGATAGTCCAACGCGTGGAGATTTTCGAGGAGCTGCCCGATGACAGCGCTTTCATTATGCGCCGCGACAATGACTGCAAATGTCTTTTCCGGGACGAGGATTTTGTCCTCCTTTCGCCGCCACATGCCGCAAAATCCGATAATGAAATAATAGATCGTAAACAAAAAGATAAAGACCTGCATCGGGATCATAATCAGGTCAAACCAATGTTCCATGAAACAAACCTCGCTGGTGCCCTATTTTCCTGCCGTCTTGGAAATGAGCGTATTGATAATGCCGAAAGCCGCGTATGTGGCAAAAACCGCGAACAGCACCGCAAACAGGATGGCCTCGCGTCCGACATAAAGGATGGCGGCAAAGATGACGACAAATGCAATCTTGGACGCCATGTAAATGGTCTCGCCCTTTCCCTTGAAATCCGGATAATGCACCGTGCTCACCATCAGAAACGCAACGGCAATCATCACGATCGGGTACAGCCAACCAAGACTATGCGGATCAAAATGAATGGCCTGCATCAAGAGCGTCGAAGTCGCGACAAAGCATCCGCCCGCCGGAATCGCCAACCCCATAAAATATCCGTGAACGATATTGACATTCACATTGAACCGCGCAAGCCGCCATGCGCCGCAAAGCGCGAAGCAAATTGATACCGCCAGCCCGAACCATGAAAAATCATGCATGCAAAAAACATACGCCAAGATACCGGGTGCCACGCCAAAGGAAACGAGGTCGCACAGCGAATCCATTTCCTTCCCTATCTCGCTGCTGGCATTAAAGAATCGGGCAGCACGCCCGTCCAATCCGTCCGCAACAAGCGCAATCAAGATAAACAGCGAGGCCCAATAGAAATCGCCGCGCATCGTCGAAAAAATAGAACACATTCCGAACACAAGATTCGACGAGGTGAGCATATTGGGTATCAAAGACCTATACGTCATCCGATTTTACCCTCCCGATGATGGTTTCTCCGCCTTTGACCTTGTCCCCTTTTTTCACAAGGACTTCCACGGACTTCGGCATGACGACTTCCGTGCAGGAACCGAAACGGATCAGCCCGTATCGCTCGCCTTTCTCCAAGACATCGTCCAGCGTGACCCAAGACACGATCCGTCGGGCCAGAATACCGGCAATCTGTGTGACCGTAATCCGAAGCCTGTCGTTCTCGATGCCGATCATGTGCCGCTCGTTCTCGAAGCCTACGGAATCCTTGTAGGCCGGCTTGAAACGCCCGCAAATATATTGCTGGCACTTGATTTCGCCCTCCATCGGGCTGCGGTTGATATGCACGTCGAAAATCGAAAGGAAAATTACGACTTTGTTGCAAGGCTCCTTAACAAAATCATCGTCCTCCAGCGAAACTACTTCCATGACCTTTCCGTCCGCGGGGGAGACGAGAAGGGAACTGTCTTGTGGAACAGCGCGCTCCGGGTTGCGGAAGAAATACGCGAAATAAGCCGCCAACACGATAAACGGGACAGCCGCGTACGGATGAACGACCATCCCGAAAAAAACAGCAGCCGCCAGTGCTGCAAAAATATAGCTATACCCGTCCCGCAAAATCATCGCCCGCACCTCGCTTTCCGTCCGATTGCATAAAAATCCAATAAAAATTGCCGATCAGAAATTCCGATTGCACAACAAAACAGCGCAAACGCGCTTATCAACAATTCATTATATCCTGCACCGCGCCCTTTGTCTACTGTTTTTTGGACTGATGGACACGGAAAACGAATTTTGGCAACGCCAAGAGACGCCCCGCACGCTTCGGCTGCAAAATGCCCCGAAAAAGCCACTCTAGCTTTGCCTTTTGCATCCAAACCGGCGCACGTTTCGCCGTCCCCGCCATCACGTCCAGCGTACCGCCGACGCCGATAGAAACAGGCACGCCCAATTCATCCTTGTGTTTTTTCAGCCATTTTTCCTGCTTCGGCACGCCCAGAGCCGCCAGCAAAAGATCCGGTTTCGCCTCTCGAATTTCCCGGATGATCCCCGGCTCGTCCGCCTCGCTGAAATATCCGTTTCGCACGCCGACGACCCGGATACCCGGATAAAGTGATTCCGCTTTTCGCTTCGCTTTTTCTGCCACACCGGGCGCGGAACCAAAGAAGAACACGCGACGATTTTTTTCCGGCGCCCGTTTCAAAAGCGCCTGCGTTAAATCGTACCCCGCCACACGCTCCGGCATCGCATGGCCGAGATGGTGCGCGGCCCATACCGTCCCCGCGCCGTCCGGCACCACGAGATCGGCGGCCCGCAAGATTTCCATCAGTTCCTCGTCCCGCGTCGCGTTCATAATCATCTCCGCATTCGCCGTGGCAATCAGCGCGCCCGTCCGCTCGTCCATCCACCGCTCCGCCTGCGCCACCGCCTGCGCCATCGTCAGGGAAGCCACCGGCACACCGAGAATCTCCACTATCGGAAAAGACACGAATCAATCCCCTCTCTGTATTTCTCTATTTTTTCATTATATCATACCTCATCGGGGAAGAAAACCGCGAAAATCCGGCGAATAAGGATTGACGAAGCCCCCCATTGGGAGTAATATACGGAGGGGATTATAACAATGAATCGTGAAAGGACGGTGAGGAAAATGGACGGCGATCATCCTGTGCCATGTCGATTATCCCAAAAATTCCATGCGGGAACACGCCCGCCCATTCCTCACGTGTAATGTTGACGGCATGGGCGCTCTCTTCCTGCGCGAAAGGGGCATTGCCTATGCTCAAAATCTGCAAATCCCATGAGTCGGGGCCTCTGACTGAGCTCTCGCTCAAAACTCTCGAGAAAGGCGCGTGGATCAATATCATCGACCCAACGCCTTATGAACTTAAAGTAGTCAGTGAACTCACCGAAGTTGAACCTGACTTTCTGCGTTCGGCACTTGACGACGAAGAGCGTTCCCATACCGACGTGGAGGACAACGCGATCCTGATTCTGACGAATGTGCCGGTCATGCGTGGACAGGGCAGCTACGACACTTTGCCACTCTCTATCATCCTGACGTCGGAATACATCATCACGGTCAGTCTTGAAGAAACCCCCGTGCTTGCCGA
>CAMVIO010000038.1 GCA_947167555.1 uncultured Selenomonadales bacterium | reverse complement strand
GTAAAACTTGAAGGAAAAGATGCAGAAAAGATGATGGCACTCGTCGACGCTTTGGAAGAGCACGATGATGTGCAGAATATCTACGCGAACTACGAAATAGAGGAATAAGGTGGGAAAAATAGATTGTGTAAAAATAATTACACAATCTATTTTTATATGAAACGCCTCCTCTTCCTAAGATAAACGAGGTGACAGATTGCGTATTGTTTTAGTTGAGCCGGAAATACCGGGAAATACGGGCAACATTGCCCGACTTTGCGCGGGTACGGGAATGGAGCTTCATCTGGTTCGCCCGCTTGGATTTTCAACGGATGATAAATACTTAAAACGCGCAGGGCTTGATTATTGGCATCTAGTGCAGGTGTTTTTTCACGATTCGATTGACGAGCTTATTCAGACGTATGCCAGAACGCCGTTTTACTTTTTTTCGACAAAGGCAATACGGCTTTACACGGAGGCGACCTATGGATCAGACGATTTTCTTGTTTTTGGTAAGGAGACGGCGGGGTTGCCAGAGAATTTGCTGCGGGCGCATTGGGATACGACGATGAGAATTCCGCTCCAGTCTGAGGCGCGCTCGCTGAATCTTTCAAATGCGGTGGCGGTGGTCGCATACGAGGCGTTGCGTCAGCTTTCTTTTCCCGGCTTGCAGACTATGAGGTGAAGAAACCAAATGGGATATACGATAGACGATAATTTTATAAAAGCTATGCGTATGGAACTTCCGGAAGAGCAGGTGCTCACAGACGAGTCGATGGCAAGGCATACGACGTTTCGTATCGGCGGCAACGCGGACGTCTTTGTGCTCCCTGCGTCCATTGAAGAACTTTTAGCGGTTTTGAAGCTGACGAAGCGGTATTCCGTTCCGCTTACGGTTTTGGGCAATGGATCCAATGTGCTCGTACGGGACGGAGGCATACGCGGCGCGGTGGTTTCGTTCGGAAAGCCGTTTTCCTATATTGAAATGGAAGGTGCACACATCAAGGCCGGAGCGGGCGCGATGCTGGGGACGGTTTCCTTGTTTGCGGCGAACCATGCGCTTTCCGGTCTTGAATTTGCCGTCGGTATTCCCGGCAGTCTCGGGGGCGCAGTCTTTATGAACGCCGGCGCTTACGATGGCGAGATGAGTCAGGTGATTTCCGAAGTTACTGCCGTTACGCCGGAGGGAGAAATACGGCGGTATCGTACGAAGGAAATGGATTTTAGCTATCGGCACAGCGTTTTTCAGCAGAACGGGCACATTATCTGTGAGATTGAGCTTACCTTGCGAGAAAGTAAAGCGGCTGCCATTCAGGAAAAAATGGCGGAGTTCACGAGACGACGCATGGAAAAGCAGCCACTAGATAAACCGAGCGCCGGCAGCACGTTCAAACGCCCACCGGGATTTTTCGCGGGGACGCTGATCGACGAAGCCGGGCTCAAAGGTTTTACGGTCGGCGGCGCACAGGTATCTGGAAAACATGCTGGATTTGTAATTAACAAAGGCGGGGCGACGGCGGCGGATGTACTCTCACTGATTGAAGAGATACAAAGGCGCATAGAAGAGAAAAATGGTATCCGCCTAACACCGGAAATTCGTATTATCGGCGAGGATGCCTAACAATAAAAAAGAAAGGAGTGTGTCTGTATGCGGATGAGATTTTTGGGTGCGGCTCACACGGTAACGGGCTCGTGCTATATGCTGGAAGTACAGGACACAAAAATCTTGATTGATTGCGGCATGTTCCAGGGGTCGAAGCGAATCAAGGAACTGAATCAGGAAGATTTTTTGTTTACGCCCGCCGAACTGGATGCGGTGTTTTTGACCCACGCCCACGTTGACCACAGCGGTCTCATTCCGAAGCTGTGCCGAGAAGGTTTCAAGGGGCCGGTCTACGCGACAAAAACGACCTGCGACCTTGCGCAAATTATGCTTCCAGATTCGGCTCATATACAAGTCTCCGACGCAGAAATGCGGAATCGGAAAGGCGCGCGCAGCGGTGCGGAGCCTGTGGACCCGCTCTATACGATGGAGGACGCCATGAGGGCGCTTCAGCAGTTCCGGCCTATTTCCTATAAAAAGGAATTTTCCCTCGGCGACCATATCCGCGTGGTCTACCACGACGCCGGGCACATTATCGGCTCCGCAATCATCGAGATTTTCGCGACGGAGGATGGAAAAACGACGAAGTTCGTTTTTTCCGGCGACCTCGGGCAGCCAAATCAGCCAATCATCAAGGATCCAAGCATTATCCGCGGCGCGGATTTTCTGATTGTCGAGTCGACTTACGGCGATCGGCTCCATCAGGAATATGACAAAGAGAGTGTACTGGCAGAAGTCGTCAACGATACGATGGACAGAGGCGGAAATCTGATTATTCCGGCCTTCGCCGTCGGACGGACGCAGACACTCTTGTATTATTTTTACAAACTCTGGAAAGCGGGACGTATCGATGATGTGCCAATCATTCTGGACAGCCCGTTGGCCATCGCGGCTACCCGGATTTTTGTGGAAAACAGCCAGGACTTTGACGAAGAAGCAATAGAGCTTTTGAACCGGGAAGGAAAACTTCCGCAAATGCCGCAGCTTCGCATTTGTAAGACGGCGGCGGAGTCTCAGGCTCTCAATAGCTCCGAAAGCTCGGCTATCATTCTTTCTGCCAGCGGTATGGCCGACGCCGGGCGTATTCTCCATCATCTGAAACACAACCTCTGGCGGCCGGAATCCACGATTCTTTTCGCTGGTTATCAGGCGGAGGGCAGCTTGGGCCGCCGCCTCGTGGACGGAATGAAGCGCGTCCGTGTGATGGGTGAGGAAATCGCTGTGCGGGCGACGATAAAGATGATGGAAGGCTTTTCCGCCCATGCTGACGCGAAGCAGCTCATTCGCTGGATTGGGTGCATTGAGGAACCAAAGCCAGCTAAAGTGTTTATCGTTCACGGGGAAGCGACGGCGCAGGAAGCGCTGCGGACGAATATCATGTCGGAGCTGGGATTCGATTCGTATATCCCGTTCCGCGGCGACGTGGCAAATATCCTTGGCCGAAGCTGCGAGATCGAGGCGTCGCAAATCCCGGCGGTCTCGGTCGAAATGGAAATGGAGGACTACCTCCGATCCCTCGATGCTGAATATCGTCTTGCGCGACGTAAACTCATGCAGCTCGTCGTTCATCGTCCTACGCTTATGCCGTTTGTCATCAAAACTGTAGACAAAGGCTGGAAATATATGAGAAAACTGTTTGCGCCGTACAATATTTGAGAAATGAGAACTTTTTGCTTCGGTTGACAGTCAATCAATATAATGATATTATCTGACGTGGAATAATGCCTTTGAAATTAGTCCTGTGAGGCTGATAAAGGGATGCCGTTCAGCGGTCGTGAATATTGCTGAAAAGCTTTCTTATGCCTTCGCATGGGAAAGCTTTTTTTATGAAGTTTTCTACGGATGCTGCGCGATGCCTCCCAATGAAGGAGTTGATTGGATTGGCAAAAAACAAAGTTTCCCTGCGGAGGAAACACATCCTGGGGCTGGAGGATTTCAGCCGCGAGGAGATCGAGCTTGTGCTGGAGACGGCCAAGGAGATGAAGTCCATCATTCATCGCGACATCAAGAAGGTACCTGCGCTGCGGGGCAAGTCGATCGTGACGGTCTTTTACGAGCCGAGCACGCGGACGCGGTCGTCCTTCGAGACGGCGGGAAAGTACCTCGGCGCGGACGTCGTCAACATCACGGCGGGCACGTCGAGCATCGTGAAGGGCGAGAGCCTGCGGGATACCCTCCTGACCGTCGAGGCGATGGGGTTTGACGCGATCGTCATGCGCCATAAACAAGAGGGCGCGGCGGAGTACGCGACGAAGGTCGTCAAACATCCCGTGATCGTGAACGCCGGCGACGGCGCCCATGCGCACCCGTCCCAGGGCCTTTTGAACTTGTTTACGCTTTTGCAGTATAAAGGGCGATTGGAAGGGCTGAAGGTCGCCATCCTCGGCGATATCCTCCACAGCCGCGTCGCCCGTTCCGATATTTGGGGCATGCGCCGTATGGGCATCGAGGTGCATCTGGCAGGCCCGGGAACCATGCTGCCGCGTTTCCTCGCCGAGGAGCCGGGCATTTTCGTCCATGAGCGGGTCGAGGACGCGATCAGGGACGCGGACGCCATCAATGTGCTTCGGATTCAGCTGGAACGCCAGAAAGCGGGGCTGTTCCCGTCGAAGCGCGAATACGCGCGGCTGTACGGCATCAACAACGCGCGGCTTGCCCTCGCAAAAAAAGACGTGCTGATTCTGCATCCGGGCCCAATGAACAAGGGGCTTGAGATTTCTCCCGAAGTGGCCTATGGCGACCATTCGGCGATCCAGGAGCAGGTGCAGAACGGCGTCGCCGTTCGTATGGCGCTTCTCGCGCTTGTCTTGATGGGAGGGAAGGCGCAGTGAAACAACTGATTCAGGGCGGAAGGGTTATTGACCCCGCCAACCATATAGATAAGAAAGCCGACGTTTTAGTGGAGGACGGAAAGATCGCCGCCGTCGGCGAAAATCTTTCCGCGGAAGGCGCGGAAGTCGTTTCGGCGGAAGGAAAGGTTGTTGTGCCCGGACTCATCGATATGCACGTGCATCTGCGGGAGCCGGGGCAGGAGGCGAAGGAAGATTTCGTCTCGGGGACGCGGGCCGCAGCAGCCGGGGGATTCACGACGATTGCCACCATGCCGAACACCAGGCCCGCCGTCGACGACGCGGCTGTCGTGCGCAGCCTTCAAAAGCGCGCGGAGGACGAAGGAATCGTCCATGTGAAGATGATCGGCGCGCTGACGAAGGGCCAGCAGGGAAAAGAGCTGGCTGAGGTCGGTGATATGGCCAGCGTTGGCGCGGTTGCGTTCTCCGACGACGGACATTATGTACAGAACGCGAAGGTCATGCTGAACGGATTTGATTATCTGCGTTCCTTTGACAAAGTCATCATCAGCCACGACGAGGAAACGTCTCTAGTCGAGGAAGGCTCGATGAACGAGTGCCACAGGAGCGCGATGCTCGGCTTGAAAGGCCGTCCGACAGTGGCCGAGGATATCGCCGTCATGCGCGATATCATGCTCGCGGAATATGCGGGGGCGCGTTTCCATGTGGCGCATATCAGTTCGGCGAAGGCGGTCGAGATTGTTCGACAGGCGAAAAAACGCGGTGTTCGCGTGACCGCCGAAGCTACACCCCATCATCTGACGATGACGGACGAGTGCGTCGATCTTAAGGACAGCGCGACGAAAGTCAATCCGCCCCTTCGCGGCAAAGCGGACGTCGAGGCGCTTCTGGCCGGACTCAAGGACGGCACGATTGACGCCATTGCGACCGACCATTCGCCGCACGCGGAAGAGGAAAAGGACGTGGAATACGCTTTGGCACCCAGCGGATTCCCGGGCCTTGAAACAGCGGTGGGCGTGCTTTTGACCGACCTCTGCCATGAGGGTAAAGCAGAGCTGCCATTGCTCATATCGAAGATGACGGCGGAGCCAGCGAAGATCCTCGGTCTCACGGACGCAGGTACGCTGTCGGTGGGAGCGCCCGCCGATATTACGATTATCGATACGGAACTGAAATGGACGGTGGACGCCGAAAAATTCTATACGCGCGGCACCCATTCGCCCTTCGTTGGACGGGAACTTAAAGGCAAGGCCATCTTGACGATGGTGGATGGCCGGATCGTCATGCGGGACGGCGCAATTGAATAAGTGGGGGGCGAGATTTTGAAAGGGAAATTAATTTTAGAGGACGGGACGTCGTTTTCCGGAGAGCTTTTCGGTGAAGCGAAGACGGTGGGAGAGGTCGTGTTCAACACGGGCATGACCGGTTATCAGGAAATCCTGACCGATCCCTCGTATTGCCGTCAGATTGTTACACTCACATACCCCTTGATTGGGAATTACGGTATCAACGAAGTCTTCATGCAGTCGAGAAAATCCTTCGTGCGAGGACTGATCGCAGGGGAGCTCTGCGAAGTCGGCAGCAACCGCCTTGCGGCGAGCACAATACGGGAGTTCCTGCAAAGCGAGAATATCCCGTGTCTCCATGAGGTCGATACGCGCCGCGTCACGCGCCATATACGATCGGAGGGCACGATGAAGGGCGTCATCGTCCCGGAGAACATGCCCGACGAGACGGTGAAGGAGCTTCTTTCCACGTCGACGGAAGCGGGCGTCGTTCGGGAGGCCACGACGCCGGAGCCGTATACCATCGAGGGCGACGGATTTCATGTCGCGGTGCTCGATCTGGGCATAAAAAGAAATATCCTGAAGGCGTTTAAGCTCAGGGATTATAAGCTTACCGTGCTTCCCGCCACGGCGACGGCGGAGGAAGTGCTTTCGCTCTCGCCCGACGCCGTATTCCTCTCGAACGGCCCAGGTGACCCGAAAGATGTGCCGGAAGCCATCGCAACGGTGAAGGCTTTGATTGGGAAGAAGCCGATGTTCGGCATCTGCCTCGGTCATCAGCTTTTCGCGCTTGCCATGGGGGCCGACACCTATAAGCTGAAGTTCGGCCATCGCGGCTCGAATCAGCCGGTGAAAGCGCTTTCGACGGGGCGCGTCCATATCACTTCGCAGAATCACGGCTACGCGGTGGACGAGAATTCCCTCGCAGGGCTTCCGCTGGTCGTCACGCACCGCTCGGTCAACGATGGCACGGTGGAGGGCATTCGCCATACGGAATTGCCCATCTTTTCCGTGCAGTATCACCCGGAGGCGTCGCCGGGGCCGGAGGAAAACACCTGCCTGTTTGACGATTTCGACGCGATGATCCGAGCGAGCAAGGAGGGAGCGTGAGCCATGCCTAAGAAAGAATATCTCAAAAAAGTCATGGTCATAGGGTCTGGTCCGATCATCATAGGGCAGGCGGCTGAGTTTGACTACGCGGGAACGCAGGCGTGCCGCGCGTTGAAGGAAGAAGGCCTGGAGGTCGTCCTCGTCAACAGCAACCCCGCGACAATCATGACGGACGCGCATATTGCCGACCGCGTCTATATCGAGCCTTTGACGGCTGATTTTTTGGCGGAGATTATTGCGAAGGAAAAGCCGGACGGACTGCTCGCCACGCTCGGCGGGCAGGCGGGGCTGAATCTCGCCGTGAAGCTGGCTGAAAATGGGACGCTTGAAAAGTACGGCGTGGAGCTGCTCGGTACCTCGATTGAGGCCATCAAGAAAGCGGAGGATCGGGAGCTTTTCAAGGAAACCATGCAAAAGCTCGGCGAGCCGATTCCCGAGAGCACTATCGTCGAGGATGTAGCGTCGGCCATCGCGTTTGCCGACACCATCGGCTATCCTCTGATTGTCCGTCCCGCGTATACGTTGGGCGGAACCGGCGGCGGTATCGCGGAAAACGAGGAAGAGCTCGTCGAGATTGTCATCAAGGGCCTCAAGTACAGCATGATCGGGCAAGTGCTGATCGAACGCAGCGTGGCAGGCTGGAAGGAAATCGAGTACGAGGTCATGCGCGACGGCGCCGGGAACTGTATCACCGTCTGCAACATGGAAAATGTCGACCCCGTCGGTGTACATACGGGCGACAGTATCGTTGTCGCCCCAACTCAGACGCTGACCGACCATGAGTGTCAAATGCTTCGTAGCGCGAGCCTGCGTATTATCTGTGAGCTCGGCATCGAGGGCGGCTGCAACGCGCAGTACGCGCTCGACCCAAACAGCGACAGTTACTACGTCATCGAGGTCAATCCCCGCGTCAGCCGCTCTTCGGCTCTGGCGTCGAAGGCTACGGGTTATCCGATTGCCAAGGTTTCGGCGAAAATCGCCGTCGGCTACACCCTCGACGAGATTACGAACGCGGTTACACAGAAGACAAAGGCCTGCTTCGAGCCTTCCATCGACTATATCGTCGTGAAGTTCCCGCGTTGGCCCTTCGACAAGTTCATTTACGCGGATCACACGATTGGCACGCAAATGAAGGCCACTGGTGAAGTCATGTCCATCGACAGAAAGTTCGAGGCGGCGCTCCTGAAAGCGACGCGCTCCCTCGAGATCGGCGTGAACCGTCTGCACCTCGCGGCTATTGATACATGGGACGACGAGCGCGTTAAGAAAGAAATCAGGAAAATCAACGACCAGCGCTTGTTTGTCATAGCAGAGGCCTTCCGCCGCGGCGTATCCACGGTTGACGAAGTTTACGATATCACGAAGATTGACCGTTGGTTCCTTCGCAAGATCAAAAACATCGCTGACATGGAACGGGCGCTTTCGGAGGAAGAGCTGACGCCGAGCCTTATGCGGGCGGCGAAGCATATTGGGCTTTCGGACGCATCGATCGCCGAGATCACGAAACGGAGCGCAGGCGAAATCCGGACGCTCCGGAAGTCGATGGGAATCCTGCCGAAATACAAGATGGTTGACACCTGCGCGGCGGAATTCGAGGCTGCGACTCCTTATTACTACTCGACTTTCTGCGCCGAAGAAAACGAGGCGACGCCTTCCGACGCACGGAAGGTCATCGTGCTCGGCTCGGGTCCGATTCGTATCGGGCAGGGCGTGGAGTTCGACTATTGCTCGGTCCATTCTGTCTGGGCACTTCGAGAAATGGGTATCGAAGCCATCATCATCAACAACAATCCCGAGACGGTCAGTACGGACTTTGACATTTCCGACCGGCTCTATTTCGAGCCTCTGACGCCGGAAGATGTGCTGAACATCATCGAACAGGAGAAGCCTGAGGGCGTTATTGTTCAATTCGGTGGTCAGACGGCTATCAATCTTGCCGCGTCGCTCCAAAAGGCGGGTGTCAAGATTTTTGGCACGTCCGTAGACGGCATAGATCGTGCCGAGGATCGCGAGCGCTTTGATGAAGTGCTGAGCCAGACGCAGATTCCTCGTCCCAAAGGAACGAGCGTCACGACGGTGGAGGACGCCTTTGCCGGCGCGGCGGAGATCGGCTATCCTGTCATGGTACGCCCGTCTTATGTTCTCGGCGGCCGCGCAATGGAAATCGTTTACAACGAAGAAGAACTCCGCGATTACATGAGCCGGGCGGTCAAGGTCACGCCCGACCACCCGGTACTCGTCGACCGTTATATGGAAGGCACTGAGGTCGAAGTGGACGCGATTTCCGATGGGACGGACGTCGTGATTCCCGGCATCATGGAGCATATCGAGCGTGCCGGCGTTCATTCCGGCGACAGCATCGCCGTTTACCCGCCACGCACGCTTTCCTCGAAGGTCATCTACACGATTATCGACTATACGAAGCGTTTAGCGCTGAACCTGAACGTCAAAGGCCTTCTCAATATTCAATATGTAGTCGTCGATAACGAGGTTTACGTCATCGAGGTCAATCCGCGTTCGAGTCGCACGGTGCCGTTCCTAAGCAAGATCACGGACGTGCGAATGGTGAACGTTGCGACTCGGGTGGCGATGGGCGCGACGCTCAAAGAGCTCGGTTTCCACTCTGGTCTTGTAACGCCGCGTCCTTATGTGGCCATCAAGGCTCCGGTATTCTCTTTTGCGAAAATGCAGGATGTCGACATTTCCCTCGGCCCTGAGATGAAATCGACGGGCGAGGTCATGGGGATCGATTACCATTACGCGCGAGCACTCTATAAAGCAATCGTTGGCGCCGGCATGAATATCCCGACGGAGGGCTGTATCCTGTTTACTGTCGCGGATAAAGATAAGGAAGAGATGAAGCAACTCGCGAAAGCGTTCTCGGAGCTTGGTTTCCATCTCGTTGCGACGGAAGGAACGGCAAAAGCTATTCATTCCCTTGGCATCGACGCGGACGTAGTGGGGAAGGTGCACGAGCGCAGTTCGGACATCATTCAACGGATTAAGACAGGACAGATTCACATGGTCATCAATACGCTGACGCAGGGCAAGCATTCAGCGAAGGACGGTTTCCGCATTCGTCGAGCAACGGTAGAGCACGGCATCGCCTGCCTCACCTCCCTCGACACGGCGTGGGAAGTGCTGGGCGTGCTGAGCTTCATGCGCGAGCGGCGGCTCGTTTATTCCCTGGCGCTTCAGGATTATGTGGGCGGCGGTGATGACCTTGCCTAAGCTCGCGCTTGATACGGAGATTTTGCAGAACACGAAGGTCGGAGACGACATCTATGCGCTGACAGTTCACGGCGGCGCGCTCGTCAATCAGGCGCAGCCGGGACAGTTTATCCACCTGCAAATCCCGGCGGAAAATGTTTTTCTCCGGCGCCCCTTCGGCATTGCCGATACGGACGAGGGTACGTTGACGATGTATTACCGCGTGACCGGCAAAGGTACTCGCGCCTTGACTGGCCTGCAGCAAGGCGACACGGTGAACTGCCTCGGCCCCTTGGGGAACGGATTTTCCCTCTCGTCAAAGCGCCCGCTTCTCGTAGGTGGGGGCATGGGCCTTGCGCCCCTGCTCCTTCTGGCGAAGAGCTTTCAGGGGGAAGTGGATGTACTGATGGGGGGACGCAATCACTCGGAGCTGTTCTGGAAAGATATCTTCGAGCCGCACGTTCATGAGATTTTTATTGCAACGGATGACGGCTCCATGGGCACGAAGGGCTTTACGACAGAACTGCTGCCTGAGCTGCTCGGCAAAAGGAAATACGACTGCATATACACCTGCGGCCCCGAAATCATGATGCGAGGAATCGCAAAAATCGCGGCGCAGCACGACATTTTATGTCAGGTCTCGCTGGAAAAGCGCATGGCCTGCGGTCTGGGAGCCTGTCTTTCCTGCGTCTGCGACACGGCGAACGGAGAGCGAAGGAAAATATGCAAGGACGGTCCGGTATTTTGGGCGCAGGACGTCTTTTTCGCAAAGTGATGAACGGGGAAAGAAGGGGATACTTTGAAGAGCGATTCTCGGCTTGCCGTTGATTTGTTGGGCATACAGATGAACACGCCCGTCATGACTGCGTCGGGGACCTTTGGATTCGGCGAGGAATTCGCCGATTTTACTGAC
This sequence comes from uncultured Selenomonadales bacterium, assembly GCA_947167555.1. Taxonomy (GTDB): domain Bacteria; phylum Bacillota; class Negativicutes; order Selenomonadales; family Selenomonadaceae; genus RUG12372. The sequence continues at coordinate 1,325 of CAMVIO010000038.1, read as the reverse complement.
CTGGAGGAACTGGGAGCGGTCGTCGTCAAGGGCACGACGCTTCAGCCGCGCCGAGGAAACGATGGCGTGCGTATCGCGGAAACGCCCGACGGAATGCTGAACTGCATCGGCCTTGAAAATCCCGGCGTCGACTATTTCCTGCAGACGATCCTGCCCCGAATCTCCAAGTATCACATGAATGTGATCGTGAATATTTCGGGCGGCAGTGCGGAGGAATACGGGCAGCTGGCGGAGCGTCTCGACGTGCCGGGTGTCGCGGCCATCGAATTGAACGTTTCCTGTCCGAACGTCAAAGACGGCGGCATCATTTTCGGAACGGATCCGAAAGCAGCGGCGGAAGTCGTGACACAGGCGAAAAAACACACGAAAAAGCCCGTGATCCTGAAGCTGTCGCCAAACGTGACGGACATCGCGGAAATGGCGAGGGCGGGCGAAGCCGCTGGCGCGGACGCGCTGTCATTGATCAACACCCTGATGGGCATGGCCATTGACATCCGAACATGGCGGCCCGTGCTGGGGAACCTAACGGGGGGACTTTCCGGTCCCTGTGTAAAGCCGGTGGCGCTTCGTATGGTCTGGCAGGCATCTCAGGCCGTCAAGATTCCTATAATCGGAATGGGGGGCATCATGACAGCCGAGGATGCGGTGGAGTTTTTTCTTGCGGGTTCGTCGGCGATAGCTGTCGGAACGGCCAATTTCTGTGATCCGTCTGTTACAAAGAAAATCATTTGCGGATTGGAAGATTATTTGGAACAGCGAAAACTGTCGCATATCAGTGATATCGTCGGTCAATTGATCGTGGACAAGGAGTGATGGGGTAGTGGCGGATAATCGATTGATTGTCGCGCTGGACGTCCATTCCATGACGGATGTCCACACGCTCATAGAGAGGTTGGGGGATTCCGTTTCCTATTATAAGGTCGGTATGGAGCTTTTTTACCGGGTAGGGACGGAGGTCTTGACCTATTTGCATGACCAAAAGAAATCCATCTTTCTGGATTTGAAGCTTCACGATATCCCGAACACTGTAGCCGAAGGACTTTGCTCTTTGATTAATTTTCATGCGGATATGCTGAATGTTCATGCGTCCGGCGGTTATGAAATGATGCGGATTTCCGTTGAGAGGGTGCATGAGAAAGCGGCACAAGATGGGATTCCAACGCCGAAGCTGATTGCAGTGACAATACTCACCAGTATTGGTAGCGACGATTGGAAAGAAATGGGGTTTTCGCAGGAAATTCGCAAGCAAGTGATTAGATTCGCGTCGCTCGCGAAAAAAGCCGGCATGGACGGCGTCGTGGCATCGCCTCAGGAGGCGGCGGCCA
>CAMVIO010000037.1 GCA_947167555.1 uncultured Selenomonadales bacterium | reverse complement strand
CTCCACTTCATAGTCCATCTGGGCATAATACTCAGCTACATTTTTAATCGTGGCATCTCCCAAGGAAAGCTGACGTGTCGCCAAATCAGGCCAACTTTTTGAAAGCGAAACCAAACCTTGCGCGTCCCAAAGCGGAAGCTGATGGGTAAAGGCTGCCCATGGCGTTGTGGCATCGGCGGCGTCAGTTATGATTTTTGCTAACGCTTTTGCTGTTTCATATCGTCTCTCACGTGCCTGCGCAATATGATTTCCTGTCTCAATGATGCTTGCCAATGGCAAAACAAATATTGCGTCTTCCCCTTCAGCCTTTTTCAACTTGGCTTTTACCGTTAAGTGATCCAGTCTCTCTTCCCCCGAACCGCAAGTTTCTTTTCCCGGCACGGAAAGTAAACAACACAACACACTCGTATCCAAAACAATAACTTTGTTCATACAACGGCCTCCAGCCTTCGCTCCAGTTCGCTCTTCGTCATTGTATCTCCCAAAGTGCATGAGGATAGCAATTTCGGCAAATCTTTTACATCCTCCAACAATGTAAGCGAACTGAACCCTTCCGGCATTTTTCGATGTGCAACTATGACAAACGGGACTCCCTTAGGGCCGATTTCATCGAGCAGAACCGGATTATGTGTCGTAACAAGAACATCGATGCCACGCCTCTCTCCAATCTCCCGTAGAATCCTGAGCAAAAGCTTTATCCGCGATGGATGGAGGCCATTGTCTATTTCTTCGATGATGATTTGACTGTTGTCGGGGCGTGTCAATAATGCAACCACAATTGCCAAAAACCGCAACGTTCCGTCTGACATACTTCGAGCGTCAACGATAAACGGCTCCTTTTCTCCTTCCTCCCACGTTTCCTCACAATACAGCATGGCATCCGCATTAAACCGCCCTACAGGCTCCGCCCAAACGCGGCGTATATCTCTATCCGGGAATTTTTGCATATATTCCGAGAGCGTTTTTTCAATTTTGGTCTTTTCTTTCGGGGAAAGAGACGCCATCACGCCCGCCACGTTTGCGGCATCCGGCGTTAATGCGGCAGAAAACTTCGCATATTGACGCATCATTTTCGGCAAAGGGTCCAGAACAAAAATATTTTTTAATACAGTAATCGCCCTTTCAATGCCTAAGGTAATCTCCTGCCGCAGTTTTCTCCCAGCCAACTGCGACAAAATGGATTTTGACCTTCCGCATTCCACCGGCGTTCCCCTATGCTCATTATAAAGCCGCCCGATAATCGCAGGACTATTCCCTTTCGCCGAATCCGTCCAAAAAAGATGACCTGTATAGGGATTCTTCTTTGTTTGACCGCGATAGATAAATCGATCCAACGATTCTGCCAGTAATATTGGCTGAGGTATCGTCTGAACTGTAATACTATAACGATAATCAGTTTTTTCATCGCCGCCACCAATCAGCACGTCAATGGTAAACGACTGGTGCGGTTTCAAAGCAGCCCATTCCAACCCTCCGCGTACAGAATCCTTATCACCATCTAAAATTGTGCGAAACTCCCATCCTTGTGCAACCCCGTGCAAAAAACGCATCCCATCCAATGCATTGGATTTCCCGCTCGCGTTCGTGCCAATCAGAATTGTTAAAGGATCTATATACAATTTTGCATCTGAAAAGCTTTTCCAGTTCTTGAAATGAACTTCCTTAATCAATCCAACCGTACCTCCCGTTATAACTTCTTAAATCATTCGCGAATTGAAAGAAATCAGCCCAACCACCTTCCCGGCTGTAATCCAGCCACTACTTCATGCGGATTGTCCGGCCCCGCGCCTCAGCAAACGTTACACATATTGATAAACTTTTGATCTATATCGCCCAAACAATATCGAAATCTACTTTGACACAATATCTTTAAGAGTATCAAATAGTACTCGAAAATTAATAAAAGCCTCCACAACAAATGATAGAACAACATATTCTGCAAAATCAATTTTTGATTCTTTTCTGATTTTACCACAATACCAATATTCCACCTCTGCATCACTATTTTCAATTTGATATTCACCTACCAAAACAGTTTTTAGGTATTTCAATAATTAATTTTTCACCATCAACTTCTTTTGTTAGATATTCATACGGGAACATAAACTCAATACACAAATTATTCGCTGCAACAATTTTTAACAATGCCTCTGTGCTTGCTGGTAATAGCAATGCATATCCTTTTCCATTTTTGTTTTTCTTATATCCGCCACTACATTCACTGTAATTTTTAACTAATTTATAGCTTTTTCCTGCTTCATCACCATCAAATAGACCTATTACTTTCTTTCCAGAATCATACCTTACAGATTTTAAAACATTAGCAAAAACATCACACCTGCTAATTCCTGTTCAGACTCCATTGAACTACAACTTTTAATATCAAATGGGCACAATTTAAATTTCTTTAAATCAAACGAAATATATTGCACATATAGCCCGGCCTTTCTACTCTAAAAGATCAAATTCCAAGCCCATATCTTTCTGGTCAATAAATACAATCTTTGGATACGCGCCACACACTAGCTCATTCAAAGAATCCTGTCCCAATATACGAACCAAGTTAGTTACTTGCTGTTTAAACATTCGGTCATCATGATAGCAGACATAAGTTTTTGCTATTCGTTCTTTTCCCTGCCCGGGCAGTAAATGAATCAACATCTCACGGTCAGAAACAGCTAAGGAATGTCCAAAGAACCATGTAATAATGTCATCCCCCCATTGCATTAGAGCTTTTCTATACTCAAAATCACATTTCTTTACAATCCGCTGGTAGTATTTCCGATATTCAATGAACGCTAAATGGGTATCCTTTATTTTATCGGGTAAGAATTCATCGATGCCTATTACCATATTATTATCCTCTTTCATCCTTTTATAATCTGCAGTTCCATGTATAAAGTCGCACGGAATCGCTTCCTGGCCATATAGCTTCTTATATGTATTCGTATAATTAAATGTTATCACCCTTCTAAACTTAATTTTGTTGAATAAAGATCTTGTATGTATTTTATTCATATCAACAAAGAAGCTTAAATATATTTCCAAGGAACGAATCATTCTCCCAAAATCATCAGACAATCTTTTCCTAAAAAACAGCCAACCCTTTTCCGCTTTATGGAAATTATTTACGCCGATTTTATTTATGTAAAATATACGAGATTTTACATCCTTATATCCCATAAAATTAACAAGCCATTCAGCGCGCGATTTCCCTATATCGGAACTGCACACGTCATTACCAATAGAGACTTTTTTCAAAAACACTGAATCGTCCACTTCGGTCATTTTCTTTATTACATCAGAAATCTCTTCTTCTATATCAATCCAATTATATTCTGCGCCATCTTTTGACACTTTTTTTAAATAGGATTGGAAATATTTTAACCAAACATTCTCAAAAATCATCTCATGAAATTCTTGTATTACAGCATTCCCCAAAGACTCATTATTGTTAATTTCCCTTACGATATCAATATAATTTGAAGAGATTTCTTCTATTTGTTTTTGGAAGGCATCTGCGCTCTTGAATGAATTATCTTTATAGTTATAGAATGTAAGAAATGTATCGACAAAACCTAAAAAATGTTTATATTGACTTGGAATCTTATGCTCCAGATCAAAACCATTTCCCGTAACTAGAATATTTATCATTTATATATTCTCTCCTTCAAGATGATTGCCATTTTCGCAGAGCGTAAAACCAATTTCTTGTCCCCTGCGGCACATCCCCTTTTAAATACAGAGGCGATCAAATTTAACTACAAACCATTTTCACGATGCCATACCGTATCAACATTTATGACTTCTGCAGCTTACGCATAAGCACTTCAAGGCGCTCCTTCTCCGCCACTCGGGCTATAGCCTTTTATGGTCAACTTCAATTTCATGTACGGATCCTGCCAACCTGTTGGCTTAATTGTTTTCCCATCGGGTGCATAATGCGGTTTTCCATCGTTCCATAGCTTTGCCATATTAGCAGTATGGACAATCTGGAACAACTCATCCGGTCTAATTCCCATTTCTACCAAAGTCCCTAGTGCAAAATATATGAGGTCAATCATTGCATCCGCTTGTTCAACTATATCCCGTGCATCCATGAACTCATCCAATTCCTCAATCATCCATTTATAGCGCGTCCTTGCGCGAACCGAATTCATCTCTTTAGGAGAATTGCTATACGGATGGCAAAATTTAATATGAAAATCACGTACCTTTTCCCATTCAAGATTCATCGAAAATACACTCCTTAAATTGGTTTGATAAAATATACTCCTCCATCTATCGCATCCATTGCATCATGCATAAAATTACGATTCACAATTTTTCGTCCCGCATTACGCGGCCCAGGATCGTAAATTTCTATTAAATCATCATTTGGACAATTCAAGAGCAACGCAACATGCCCCACACGATAGTTATTATATTCGTGATACAAATGTCCATAACTAAACGCATAAATATAATATTGTCTCGCCTTTATTGGAGAATATATGCGTCGGTCATAGTCATGATTCAACCACGGGCTTTCTGAAAGGTAAGATAATTTGAGCGGAATCCTATTCTCTTCGAAGAACGAATTCATCTCATCTACATCAATATGTGCCCCTTGCATGAAAAGATTGTCATTATAGGAAACATGATTGTATACATTGGGGATAGAATAACCTGTAGGGAGTGTGACGCCAAATCTATTTGCCAAATCATATTGAGTAAATCTTGTTATTCCAATATCGAACAGGATGATTTCAAACAAAGCATATAAGCACAAATACTTTTCCGATATAATGTAATGCGTATCCATCCCACTTTCATTTAATAGCATATGTTCATTTCTTCTATACATGATAATAATATTTCTTCTCTTTTTTTAGTTTTCCTATTATTTCTTGCGCCGATTCCATATCTTTAGAATTTGCGTAATCCGGCATACGTTGCTCCGCTTCTGCCAGTTCTTTAATTTTATAAATCTCCTTTTTTCGGGTTTCATCTAAGTCGAAATATCTATGCAAATTAACTCCCAAGTCTTTGAATATCCGTTCAATATCTTTTCTATTATTGTCGACGCGAAAAAGGACAAAAGCATCTGAAATTTTTGTTTTTAAATTTACTTCTCGATGTACTTCTGTAATGACATTTTTTATTTGAGTTCCTCCCGAAATATTGCAGTCTGCCACAATACATTTAGAATCATCCTCAAGATTATTAATTTGCGATATCCCTTCATAATTAATTTTCCATGCATTCTTCTCTTTTTCAGATTGAACTCGCGACTTATCTCGTGCATCCTTCACAAAAATAGCCGGTCGTCTCAATGCATCAGCTAACTTTGATATCAATAATGGATTTCCAGTTTTAGGAGAAAAAATAGCATCCGGTATGTCTTTTTCGGATGAAATTAAGCAAATCATTATATCACGCAATATATTAGAGTCATTTTCATCATGTAGCATTTCCATTGTATTGATATAATAGTTACTCTTATCTCCTCCATATACAATTGGAGATGAAAATTTTTCAATATATTTAGCCAGCAATAGTATAAGATGAGTGGGTGCATTTTCCCTTGTGACAGTAGTTGTTCCCTTCATTTTCTTTATATATTCTTTAAAATCCCTGCATCGCTTACGAGCCTCTTCTGCTGAGTACCCTAATTCAACAAATGATCGAGCAAGCAAGTCTTCATCATATTTCCCATATATTAATCTCCCCAAAAATTTTGTACCACGCGGTACAATTCCTAAGAAGGCAATTGCAAAACGAATTGTATCGAAAGCAAGAATCCACTGTACAAATGCCTCAGGTGTAAAAACCAGATTACACATATATAACATCACCCTAACTTCGCTTTATCATTCCCTCAATCAAGTCAATATCACTAAAAAAAACATACCCATTACAAGAATTGATATACTCCTCTATATGTTTCAGCCTTGCTGGTTGTTCCACGTATTTCCATATGGGATGCCGAGGCAACCATGACACAGCGCAAGACTCTAGAACACATTTATTCTTGATGAATACCCTGTAGAATTCTGTTTCTTCGTCAACATATAAATTCCCTAACAAAAAATAATTACATCCAGAATAATCATGAATCATTTCTTTGTATTCATTCAAATCAATAAATGGAAGTATTGGTTTAAATATAATTGCGGTATGAAAACCATAATTTTGTAATTTCCCAAAAAACAATCTTCGCTCATCATATCCTGCTGTTCCAGGTTCAATCTCTGCAATTCTATATTTCGTCGTCAAAGATACACCAATCTTGATGAAGCCCTTCTTATTATCCTGTAAGAATTGATCCAGCTTTTTATATAGTTTTAGCGTAGTATCGTTGATACTTCGCTTAGTTGATATGCTTATATAAAGTTTTTGTAACGTCTTGGCTTTTTCCCATAAATTTGAAAGCACAGTACCATTTTGCTCAATATCACTATCACAACACGGATATACCACTTCTGCCATTTCATTGTCATGCCAAAAATCTATTGTTGGTTGCGGTGTATAATTTTCCCATTTTGCAAAACAATAGGCGCAATTTGCAGGACATTGATTTTTTCCCGAAAATAAAACACGTGTCAACATTGCAATCGTTCCCTTTCCAAATCGTATTTGAATAGCCAGTTTAACACGATATTTACATTGTTTTCTCTCCCCTATCAATATATCACTTTCCCCTTACAAACTCCCTCTTTGCCGTATGCGTAATATCCAACCACTCGCCCATCTGCAAATCAAACTCCTCCGGCTCATAATTCATCACTTAATTCCTATCAATTCGTTGTAATTGTACCATGTTCCTTTTCAATTTATATTTTCCTCATACACCGTACGTCGATAGTCTGCCACAGGAATACCGCATTTTCTTCCATGCTTGCGCTTCCATTCTGTAACCTCCCTTTGGATAACATTATGGCTGTTGGATTTAAAGACAATGCGATAGAATTTCGTATACCCTTCCAAATCAGTCATCAATGTCTTTTCTGTGACCGCAAATTGTTCTAACGCATCCACGACATGACTGCCCTTTAGTTCAATAAAATACGCGCGTTTGTTCACGTCATTGAACACTAAAAAATCACAACGCTTTTGCTCTGTCCCGGATATTACAATGCCATCAATCCGATATTGACGCACACAATCGCGCGCCTGATTGACTGCCCTGTGTTGACAAAGATTCCCCTTCTCCTTTGAAACAATCTCAGCATCATTGGGACCACACAAACTGCTGTATTTTTCAAGCACCGCAATCTTCATCTCCTTGCAAGTCCCACTCAATCTGCATTAACCTGTCATTTTCCTGATTGATTACATCTGAAGCCGCATCAATCAACTCATTCTGTATCAGCCCATCCTTTAGCCCTTCTTCCATGCCCCCATTGTGTACATAAAAAGCCCGTGTCCACTCTGCTGGAAGATGCTCCAGTGGATTCAGTACTTCCCGAACCCTTTCATCAGCGCCCTTGATTTGTCCCGCGTATAACATATTATTCAATTCGCCCAAAATATACGGGCTATGCGTTGTCACAAGCATTGAATTTCCCGCATTTACAAATACCCCCAATGCCTCGGCCATATATTTTTGGGAATCGGGATACAGGTGCGATTCCGGTTCCTCCACTAGCACAAACATTGGCTTGCGTTCCAAAACGTAATAATAAAAGATATTAAACAACCACACAGCTTCTTGCTGCCCCGAAGACGCGAAACTGACTTTGACATATCGATGATTCTCCATGACAATCCGTTCTTCCCCGGATGTGTAGGAATATCTTCCTTTAATCACGCCGTCCATTAATTGCATCAAGCGCGCCAAAGACTCCTTGTCTATTTTCGTTTGGGACATATGCAGCTTATCTTGCAACATTGCAGAAAACCCGTCTTTAATCTCACTTCTGAGTTGCAGAATTTTCTTCATATACGATTGCGTACAAAAATCAATTTTCCGAAAATCCTCATTGGATGAGAGCGTTGCAAGCGAATCGGAAAGGAGCGTTATCATGCTCCGCCCCGCAGGGATATATATCGTATCCTCCCAATCCCCAAATAGCTCCTGCACCTCAGCTTTTAGCTTTGCCAACGCCGCTTCATCCCGAAGCAGCGTTTCGTAATCCTTATAGCTTTGCAAGAATTCAACAATTTTATCCCCAAATTTGAAATCCACAAAATTTCTATAGTTAGCTGAATGATCTTCCACCAGATAAACTTCAACATCCACCCAGCGGGAATATGTATAAATCATTTTCATATCTTTGGGCATCGACCAAGAAGAGCCAAAGGTTCGCAAGAATTTGCTTCGTAAACGTTTTTTTAAGTCATTTTCCAATGAAGTCCTATATTCATCCTCATCCGGCTTCGCCTTGATTTGCTCGTATACTTCCCGCCCCAGAGTCCGAAAGAAAAAAATTGCTTTCGCAATAGTACTTTTCCCATTGGATTGCGGCCCCGTCAGGACGGTGAAGCGCCCCACATCCATCTCGCATTTATGGATTGGCCCCAAATTTCTTAAAACAATATGTTGCATACTTTCACCTTGCTATCTCACATTTGCTTTCTTCATGAATCTATTACGATACATTTTTAGATTTCATTTGCACTCCAGCGACAACTTCATGCGGATTATCCGCACCCGCCCCCCAGCAGACATTACACATACTGATAAACTTTTGATCCACATCCCCTAAACAATACCGCAGGACTCTTAACTTATCGGCTTCCCTCGGGCCTTCTGATTGAGTCAAGTCGACATAATCGCCTTGACGTAACTTCCATAAGCCGCAACGTTCAGCGGAGCATAGTGCGCCGCAGTAGTACAGTTTGCCGTTTCCTACCATGTGACATCCTTGCGAGCAGGCCAACATATGTTCTTTCGCATCTTCCGACGTTTTGGCAATCGGCTCTTTCTTTTCGGGAAAACGCAACGCGAGCCATGTCTCATATACTCCCATCGACAATCGACGCCGGATTGGTCGAGCTTTTCCTTGACGTCTTGAAGGCGCTTTTGATATGGTACTTGCTTTGTATAGTCGCTCAATCGGATTTTTACATCGCACCGCTTGCATGCATCCAATAATTCATCGGATGGAAGCACCGTTCCGTTTGTGATAATTTGCATATAGCCAATGCGATCATGGTACTTTTCGTAAAGGCGCGACAACATTTCGGGCAGCTGATTATTGAGCAGGGGCTCACCGCCAAAAACGAAGTAGCTCGTCAAGTAGTCGACACGTTGAAAGAGCAGGTCCATATCCCGCATGACTTCATCTGCCGTACTTTCGTAATGCTCCTTATAATATGGCATAAAAACATTGCAATCCCGGCAGTTCAAAGTACATTTTGAAGTAATGGACGAAGACATCTGGGAGATTACGACTTCCCCTCGATATTTCCAGTACCATTCAGGCATGAAGTCTTCCAGCCGTACATAGTCTTCGTATTCCTTCACCCCGATGGACTGCAAATCTTTTTGGATGCTTGCATAGGCCAAGGAACTTGTACAGACGATAATTTTATATTGAGCGATTTTATCCTTTACGTCGGCAAAGGGCTGGATTGGGATTCCTTGGTACTGCTGATCGGCCTTGTCCGCACCATTGTCTACAATGTATTTGATTGTGAAATCACGATATAGTTTGCCGATATTCCGTTGCGCCACTTTGCCGAAACCGTAGACGACGATTTCCCGTAAGCCTTTCCAATCGTCGGTCAAGCGATTCAATACGTTATCAGCCATAATTGCCTTTGTCCTTTCGATAATTCGCCATTGTGCTAGTGGACGCCGCTTCTTTATCAATCCGTGTCCTTCCGGTTCCATTCCTCATTAATCCTCATATATACCGACCGTTCGCACAAATAGCGAACTGTATCGTTCATCCCCTTAATAGCTATCATTTGGTTAAACTGCAACAATCCAAGTTGGAGGACCATTTTGGCAACTAATTCGTCAATAAACGACGAACTGACCGTTGCGACCTTAGAAAAATCCAAAGTGATTGCAGTCTTCCGACGATTGATGATGTTGAGTACATCATTACGCAGGAGGCGCCCCGCTTCTCGGGTGGCTGTGCCTTGGCAATTCTCAAAAACATCGTACAATAAGGCATCTCTATCTTCCTGCACCATGTAATCGTCCAGACGGAAATCAAATCCATCAAAGCCGCCAATCGAGGAAAACACATTTGAAAGACTGACTTCTTTCCCTAAATCAATTTGAAAATCCACGATAGTACCGGGGTGTTCATCATTAACAATCGGAAGTCGATCAAATTTCTTCATTTCTTTGTTATGCTGCAACATAAGAGAGGCCGAGCCAGAGGTTATGCTTAAGCGTCCACCGTTTTCCAGCACGATTTTATAAAGCCCAAACAGTCCGTTTCCTTGTCCCTGCCCATCCCCAATACCTTCTTGAATGGCCAATGATATGGCATCAACAGCGCTCTTTGGCCTATGTACACTCCCTTTTAATGAGTTGTAAATTCCCATTCCCGTGTCGGATATACATATTGCAACGTGCTTGTTTCTGTCATGAAGTTGCGCCATCACATAGCCGCTATCACAGCCGCTATGAGTAAGCACATTGTCCATCGCTTCGTTGATGCACCACACCAAACTGTCAATTACTCCCGGCTCGCATACTATCTGATGGCTGATGCTGTCCACATATTTTTGCGTATATTCGCTTACTTGCCGTGAATTATCATATCGAAAGATTTTGTCAAATGGATTGGGCATACGCTTTATTTCATCCGCAGGAACATAGAATGGATTGGTGAATCCGCTGTTCAATAAATATTCATCTTGCTTGAAATCAAACTCGAAATTCACTCCTTGCGCTTGATAATACTGCAATATTCCCGCAATGGGCACGCAGGCATTCGGAAAAACAGCGTCATGTGTTTGTTTTGAGGGGAATTCCAATTTTGACTTAATAACAAACTCTTCATATCCACGTTGTTGACCGTCATGCAGTACACGAATGAAATCGCTGACACAATGCGGATGATTCATTTGATAGATACATATTGTATTGCTGTCCCGCAAAACATTAACTTTGGGCTCTCGTTTTGCTTTCATATACTTCACACTTCTCCATATTTCTTCCAGTTATTCGCAATCGTCACTGCGGCATAGATCGCATCCAGCATACTCTCCTCATTTGCCCTGCCTTCTCCCGCCTTGCCATAGGCGGTACCATGGTCAACGGATGTGCGGATAACAGGCAATCCGATGGTGCAGTTGATGCCGCTCATGGAGGTATACTGTTTTGTAACCGGGTTCATGGAAAAGCCGCACAGCTTCAAGGGAATATGACCCTGGTCATGGTACATAGCCACAACCACGTCAGACTCGCCGCCCATGCTTTTTACAAATACCGTATCCGGCGGTACCGGGCCATATACGTCATAGCCCAATTCTTTCGCCGCCGCAATCGCAGGAATGATTTCGTCAGCCTCCTCATGTCCGAAGAGGCCATCCTCTGAACAATGCGGGTTCAGCCCTGCCACGGCAATCCGGGGATTCTCAAAGCCTAAAAGTTTCATCCCCTTGTCGGCCAGTTTGATGACTTCTACTACACGATCCTTTTTCACGCGATCACAGGCTTCTCTCAAAGAAACATGTGTAGATACATGAATCACGCAAAGCTTTCGGTCGCTGCGGATACCGCTGGCCAGCAGCATGGCGTATTTCGGCGTATTCGTGTATTCGGCAAAGATTTCCGTATGTCCGCTGTATTTGTGTCCCCCCATATGGAGGGATTCTTTATTGATAGGCGCAGTAGCCACGGCATCCACCTGTCTTGCCTTGGCCAGCTCAATCCCCTTGATAATGTATTGGAAGGAGGCGTCTCCGCAAAGCGCGGAGTTTTTCTTGTACTCCCAGCCGTGCGGCTGCAGAAGTCCAAGGTTGATAAAATCAATAATTCCAGGCAGACCTTTGGCTTCTTTGGGTTCATGGATTTCATTCAGTTCCATGTTCAAATGGCAAAAAACCAAGGCATCTTCAAGAGCTGCACGGTCGCCGATGACAATAGGAATACACTGACGATAGACTTCTTCTTTCGATAATGCCTTGACCGTGATTTCCGCGCCAATGCCGGCAGGGTCTCCCATGGTGATGGCGATTTTTTTGCGGTCGCCAAGTTTTATGCGCTGACGGATTTCCGTGGTGGATATGCCCTTGGTATAGGGGACATAGACCACATCCACCCCCACCTGCGCCAGCTCTTTTTCAAATCGATTCCACCGCTCCGTGCCTTTCCAATCG
>CAMVIO010000036.1 GCA_947167555.1 uncultured Selenomonadales bacterium | reverse complement strand
TGCCATCGTGAGGAAAATACGCAGGATGACTCTACGCTGCTGGAGATGCTCATTGCCATGGACAGCTTTGCGCCTGAGATTCTGACCGTATATCCCGTACATCCGCGCAACAAGGAGCGAGCGTTTCGCCTTCAGAACAAGCATGGATTTAAGGGGATTCTGTTTACGGAGCCTGTAGGCTATTTGGAAAGCATTTGCTTGGCAAAGCATGCGGAAAAGATTGTAACGGATTCTGGTGGATTACAGCGGGAGGCGTTTTTCGCTGGCGTGAAGTGCGTGACCATTTCTCGGTTTCCCTCATGGGAAGAAACATTGGTGAATCACCGCAATGATTTGGCGATACCGAAGTCAAAGGATATTCTGACGAAATTGGCGCTGGAGCAAAAGATAGATGAAAGCTATCGGCCTTTTGGAGACGGACATGCAGCGGAGAAAATTGTCCAAGCGATGGAAGAAAACTAAGGCAAGGGGATTTTGAGATTGCGATTTACTTATGACGCATATTTGAGTCTGCTCCGTCTTCTCTCTGCCCATGGGTATATTTGCGCGGACTATCACGATTGGAAACGGTATCCGCGCTGTGTGATTCTACGTCATGATATAGATTATGACATTTCCCATGCGTTGGAATTTGCGGAGAGAGAAGCAAATGTTGGCTGGATAGGGACATATTTCGTGTTGGTGCGGAGTGATCTTTACAACGCTTTCTCTCGAAACAACCTTGAATTGTTGAAACGTATTTTGTCTCTTGGGCATAAAATTGGGCTTCATTTTGACGAAATGGCATATCCGGAAGCGATTGGGAGCGTGGAAAAGATTCGCGGCCTTATCCTTGCAGAAATTTCCGCCTTGTCAGAGACGCTGGGCGAGACCATAAATTGCGTTTCCATGCACAGGCCGAGCAAGGCGATTCTTAAAGCGGATTTAGACATTCCCGGCATAATCAACAGTTACGGGCAAACATTTTTTCGGGATTTCAAGTATCTATCTGATTCGCGGCGTCATTGGCGGGAGCCGGTGGAGGAGATTGTTGAAGGTGAACAGTTTGAGCATCTGCACATTCTGACACATGCCTTTTGGTACGAAGAAAAGGAGACAAGCTTAAAAATCTCTGTTCAAAATTCCATAAACCGGGCGAACTATGAGCGGTATTTGGCTATGCATGAAAATTTCACGGACTTGGATGACGTGTTATCGATGGAAGATGTGGTAGGCATTAAAGAAAATGGAGGGGAATCAGTGAAACGGATAACAGCAAAAGAAATATGCCGTTTCCTTGATAATGAGGGAATTCCTTATAAGTTGCGGGGAGACGAAAACACGGTCATAGATACATTTGCAAATCTTCAGGAGTTGGATGACCATACCCTCTTTTGGATAAAGAACAAAAGCTATATCAATGATTCACTCATGGAGAGGCTTTCTTCCCTGCATGATGTGATTGTTGTTGCTCCTTTTCCGATAGAGAATGTCGCATCCATCGTAACGGATTATCCCAAGGGGGTTTTTTTCTCCATACTGAATCATTTCTTTGCGGAGGCATTTCTTCACACGATTTCGGATCAGGCAACCGTGCTGACAGACGCTATCGGGGAAAATGTCCATATCGGTCCGGGATGCTATGTAGGTCCGCAAGTGCAGATTGGCAGCAATACAATTCTGCATCCTAACGTCGTTATTGATTGTCCCTGCACGATTGGAAAAAATTGTGAAATCTTTTCAGGAGTTGTTATCGGTGCAGACGGATTTGGTTACTATAAGGATGCCGATGGCGTACCTCACCGGGAAGTCCATTATAAAGGCGTTATCATCGGGGATAATGTGGATATTGGTTCCAATGCCTGTATCGACCGGGGGCTTTTGACAGACACGGTGATTGGAAGCAATGTAAAAATAGGAAAGCTCTGTGGCATTGGGCACAATGTGCGGATTGACGAAAACTGTTTGATTACTGGGCAGGTTTTGATTTCTGGAAGTGCGCATATTTGTCGAGATGTTTACGCCGCCCCCGGCTCTCTTATCAAAAATCAAATCACAGTAGGAGAAAAAGCAACTGTGGGAATGGGAAGTGTAGCGCTTCGGAATGTGAAGCCTGGGAGTACGGTATTTGGGATTCCTGCGCTGAAGATATAGGTGCATGTAATGGCAGAGGGGCTGAGGCGGAAATGACAAAAGACACATTCATGGAGCAGATGGAGCTTGTGCTTGACGGGGCGAAGTTTGATTTCGATACAAAACTGGAGGACATTGAGGAATGGGATTCCATTGCGGTGGTCAGCCTGATGTCGCTTTTACATGTGTCGGCGGGGGAGATCAAGAAGGCGGAAACGATTGCGGAGCTTTTTGCCATTGCAAATGGAGGTAATTGAGAAGACTATGAAATATGCACTGATTGGCTGTGGCCGTATCTCCGTCAACCACATCGCGGCGGCGCAGGCGAACAAGCTGGACATCGTCGCTATCTCCGACGTCCTGCCGGAGAAGATGGACGAGAAAAGAGAAAAATTCGCGCTTAGCGACACTACAAAGAGCTATGCGGATTACAAGAAAATGCTGGCGAAGGAAAAGCCGGAGCTTGTGGCCATCTGCACCGAGTCGGGCAAACACGCGGCAATCGCGTTGGATTGCATCGACGTAGGCACAAACGTCATCATCGAAAAGCCCATCGCGCTTTCCTTGTCCGACGCGGACGAAATCATCAATCGCGCGAGACAGCACGGCGTAAAAGTCTGCACAAGCCATCAAAATCGCTTCAACAAGTCTATCCAGAAAATCCGCGAGGCGGTGGAGCAAGAGCGCTTTGGAAAAATGTTCTACGGCACGGCCCATATCCGCTGGTGCCGGGACGAGAACTACTACAAACAGGCAAGTTGGCGCGGTACATGGGAACAGGATGGCGGCGCGCTCATGAACCAGTGCATCCACAACATCGACCTCCTGCGATGGATGATGGGCGACGAGGTTGTAGAAGTCGTCGGCATGACCGACAAGCTGAACCATCCCTATCTGGAATGCGAGGACCTGGGCGTCGCCCTCGTGAAGTTCAAAAACGGCAGTTATGGCATTATTGAAGGCACGACAGACGTCTATCCGAAAAACCTTGAAGAAACCCTCTACTTGTTTGGAGAAAAAGGAACCGTCAAGGCCGGTGGCAGTAGCGTCAACAAAATCGAAGCATGGCAATTCGCCGATGGGAAGGACGAAGAAGCAAAAGTCATTGACGAGTTCCATGAGACTCCACCGAATGTCTATGGCTTCGGCCATACGCCGCTCTACGCTGACATGATCGATGCCATTAAGAACAATCGAGAGCCGTATGTGAACGCCGAGGCAGGCAAGAGAGCCTTGGAGATGGTATTGGCGATTTACAAGTCGGCGGCAGAGGGAAAGCCTGTCAAGCTACCGTTGGAAAGCGTATCGACTATGGACTTTGAGGGACGTTTCGGCAAAAAGGAAGAACGAGGGGGAAAACAGTGAGCGCGGCTTTTGTCCATCCCAGTAGCTTTGTGGATGAGAACGTGGAAATCGGCGAGGGAACGAAAATTTGGCATTTCTGCCATATCCAATCCGGCGCACGGATCGGGATGAATTGTTCCTTCGGGCAGAACGTCAACGTAAGCAACAACGTCCAAATCGGTGACGGCGTAAAGGTACAAAATAACGTTTCTCTCTATGAGGGCGTTATTCTGGAAGATTATGTTTTCTGCGGCCCGTCCTGCGTCTTTACGAATGACCTGACACCGAGGGCGAGATTTCCGAAAGGGGCGGCGGGATACAAGAAAACCGTTGTGAAGCACGACGCCACAATTGGCGCGAACGCAACAATTGTCTGCGGGCATACGATTGGCGAATATGCGACAATTGCCGCGGGAGCCGTGGTCACGAAGGACGTGCCGCCCCATGCGTTGATGGCAGGAGTACCGGCGAAGCAGGTCGGTTGGGTTTGCGAATGTGGGCAAGTGTTGAATGGAAATTTAGCTTGCGTGGATTGTGGGCAGAAATACCGTGCGGATGAGGAAAGCTTGTTGGAAAGGGCTGTATTGTGAAAAAAGTTGTACACCTTACCAGTGTGCATCAGCGCTATGATCAACGTATTTTATGGCGTGAGTGTTGTTCCCTGCGTGAGCATGGTTACGATGTCACATTGATTGTCAACGATGCGAAAGAAAATGAAACACTGGAAAACGGGATTAAGATACTTTCCACAGGCTTTGTTCCTTCGGGGCGAAGACAACGTATGACAGAGGGCGTTCAGCGAGTTTATGAGTTGGGGATTGCGCAAAATGCTGATTTTTATCACCTGCACGACCCCGAACTTTTGCGAATTGCGATGAAATTAAAGCGGCAGAAGAAAAAAGTTATATTTGATAGTCACGAAATATTTGGAGAAGGGATAAAAGGAAAAGAATGGCTGTCGTTATTTTCTCAGTTGGTTTCTTTTTCATATAATGCATACGAAACGTATATATGCAGAAGAATTGATGGCGTGGTGTGCCCGACTTCCTACAATGGAGAGAATTGGTTTGAAGGACGTGCAAACCATTTTGCGTATGTTGGAAATTTCCCGCGAAGGGAAGAATATCGAAACTCTAAATCGGTTCCGTATTTCCAAAGACGAAATGTATGCTTTGCAGGGTGGCTTGATAAAGAACGCGGAATTTTGACAATGTTGCAAGCGGCGAAAATGGCCAATACACGGCTTGTTCTAGCTGGACGCTTTGAGTCGGATCAATTTTTCAAGGAGTTTACGGCGGCTGATATACATCATATTGCAGAATATGTTGGAGTTTTGAATCGAGAGGAGATTTTTGATTTATATTCGCAGTGTGCAATTGGGCTATGTACAATTCCAGATAATGGCGGGCAAAGATTCAAATTAGATAATTTCAATACAAAAGTGTATGAATATATGTCGGCAGAAATGCCGATAATTCTCTCGGATTGGCCTTATAAACGCAAAATGGTTGAAAAATATCGTTTTGGATTGGTTGCAGATCCAAGTGATGCTAATGATGTTGCCGAAAAAATCAAATGGCTTCTTGAACATCCCGCAGAGGCTGAGGAGATGGGGAAAAATGGCAAACAATTATTGGAAGAGCGATTTACGTGGGATGTTGCAGAGAGGGAATTGCTGAGATTATACAGTGAAATAGAATAATAAAGTACGCAAGTAGTTTTTTACGTTGACATTTTCCCACATAAGTGAGTTAAAACAGGAGGATGCATGCCTTATAAAATACATTTCTCTGCTTTGCGGGATAAGGAACATTGCATAATAATTTTGCTTTTGAGTGCAATTTTGTTCCTACCAATGAGAACGGCTCTGTCTAATCTCTTGTCCATTTATTTAGGGGATGTTTCACTAGGAGTAAGTGCCATATTCCTGTCTGTGATATGGGGATATTTCTTTTTTCGGGTTCTTTTTTTTATTAAGCTTGGAAAAGATTCCATCTTCTTTGGAACGTTTATTTTGCTCAGCTTTTTCCCGTTTGGGATGAATCATCCTGAGGAGGAGCGATATCTTATTGTTTCTTTGTCCAGTTCGATATTGAAGGCTTTTCCGTATTATGTGATTGCCCGTAATATAAAAGATTATTGTCTTCTTCATCGGTATTTGTTGTTTTCAAGCATCGTCATCAACATTTCGGTTCTTGCAGCGATGAAAATTGAGCTCAGCCGATCCGCAATGGATCACTATAGTATGTTCCTTGCGTATGCCGTTTTGCCCGGAGCTATTCTCGCGATTCGCTTATTTAGGACACACTGCTCATTTGTGTCACTGATGAATGCGATTGTTTCGGCATTGACATTGATTTTCCTTGGAACGCGCGGTCCTATATTCTGTTGGGCTTTATTTTGCACTTATGAGACGTTTGCTAATACAAGGAAAAGATTGTTATTGCTTACAGGAGCTGTTTGCATTGCACTTTCTTTGTATATGTTTAGCAGTATTATCTTGGACGAAAAAAACGCTATAGAGGAATATGGTGGGAGCGTAAGGCTTTTTTGGTATATTGAAAATGGCAGTTTGTTGGCTCAATCAGGGAGAGACATTTTACGGCAGGCTGCATGGGATATCGCTTGGGATAATCATCTTATCGGGGTGGGATTTTTGGAGGATCGTTTGCAAATATTTCAGCGGGGTGAAATCAGCCCCGTTCGGATACGGTTTGTAAATGAGCAACAAATTCTTGTAAATCAGCATTATATGGGCTTTTATTCTCATTTTCTGCCTTTGGATTGGCTGGCGGAATATGGACTAATTATTGGTGCGATGATTTGCTTAATTGTTGGAATGATGATGTATAAGATGTTTCTATTGCCAAGCTCGTTTGAAAAATCGTGCTTTGAGATATTTTTTTTCGCAGGTGTAATTCCGCTATTTTTTTCTGGGATTTGGCATGAATCGAAATTGTTTTATATTACCTTGGGCTTGTCTGGTTCAGTTTTGTTAGGGAGGGGGAAAAATATTGGAACGCGAAAAACTGAAAAACATTTATGAGTGTTTGTTTAAAGATGAAGTTCGAAAGGATGAAATGGAGCCCCCCGCGGCGGTGGTAACATTGACGCACTTTCTTTCAAGTGACAAGAATCCAATCATCTTGGAGGCGGGGTGCGGTGATGGTAGAAATTTATATTTGTTGTCACGAATGGGATACGAAAATCTATTTGGGGTAGATATTATCGACCATACGAATATGGAAGGCGTTAGTTATCAACAATGCAGTATTGACAATCTTCCGGCGGAATGGACAGGAAAGTTTGACTGTATTCTTTGTGCCGCAGTTATATATTTTTTAGATGATCCAAAGCAAGGGTTGAAAGAGTTTAGACGGTGTCTCAAGGAGAATGGCATATTGGTTTTGACTGCACATACGAAATACTCTGTTTTTTCACTTATACGTAAAGTGAAAATGTGGCTGGGATTTCAAAGCATGAGCCATCTTAAAGGATGCCATTGGGATAGGGACGTGGAAGAGTATATTTCTATGGCAGAGTCATTGGATATGAAAATCCTATATCGAAGCGGGTTCAGGACTTCATATATATATCACAAGTTTTCAACTATTTCTGACAGAATTCTTAAACGATTCGGCTATAGATTTCCTGTTATTAGATTTCGAGTCAACCTCCCAGAATTTTGGAATAATTTTAAATCAAAGCACGCATATTATTCTATTTTAGTTTGTCACAAGGGTCAGTGAGGAATTCATTTGAATAAATTTGAAGCATCAATCCATTATATTGTTCAATTTTTGTTGCAAAAAAACGCAAGACTTTCAACATGTGTGCATTATGTGACTTTAAAAGAAGCTGTTTCTTGTTGCAATAATCAAGAAAGACAAATATACATTATCAAATCCGGTTTTTTTACGAAGGGTAAATATGGACAGAAAGAATCAATGCCAGAGTTTCCGCTTTCCGCATATTGTGGGGTTCGCATTTTATATGGAATTCCGAAAGAAGAACGGATTCACGGGAATTCAATTTTGATATATGCAGATATTATAGCGTCTGCCTATTTTTTGCTAACGAGATATGAGGAATATATTTATCCCGAATTGCGGGACATGCATGGACGGTTTCCCCCCAAAGAATCTTCACTGTATATCTCTGGCGGCTCTTTGCATGCCCCGTTGGTGGATCAATACGGGAAAATCCTTTGCCAAAAACTAGCTACGTTAGGATATGATATAAAAAAGGAGAAGCCGGGATTCTCAAAAATATATTTTACACACGATATTGATGCGCCTTATATACAATATTCTTTTGTTCGTATGCTTGGGGCAATCGTGAAGAGAGCCCTTTTGTACCGGAAATTTGTGATATATCCATTCCAGAATTGGCGTGGGAATTATGTAACCAATGTCAAAGCAACATGGAATTACATGCTTGAGAAAGAAAAGCAGGCTTCAAGAAAAGTTTCGATTCCCATGGAGAGTATCTGCTTTATTATTGCTACAGAAGAGTCGGATTCATATACGGTAGCTTATATCAATGACCGCAAAGCAAATAAAGCACTGATGGAAATGAGAGACAGGGATGCTAAATTTGGGCTTCATACCAGTTATGCTGGAGCTGATGACCCTCAAAAGATGCGCAAAGAAAAAGAAAAACTTGAAGAAATATTAGGCATTTCGGTGCAGTATCAGCGCAACCATTATCTTCGCCAAATCCATCCTTCAGACATTAAGCGCTACGAAGATGCGGGATTTACTGATGATTTTACGACAGGTTACGCGGAAATGCCGGGATTTAGGCTGGGGACATGTCATCCAGTTCGCTGGATTGATCCAGCAGATGGAAGGTTGCATAAAATTATATTGCATCCACTCTTGATTATGGACGGAACTCTTTCTGCTAAGGATAAAATGGGGCTTTCTTATGAAAAGGCGCAGGAAGAGTGCCAAGCGATTATAAGTCAAACTTGGAATCATCGAGGAGAAATAAATGTTCTGTTCCATAATGGGATGTTTGAGGACTTGCCAGGAAACTATCAAAAAGAACTTTATGATTGGATGCTGGAATATATTACAGCTTTAGCAGTGCAGAGCGGTAATGCCGATTAAAGATGAAGGGCTTTTGGGATGAAGAACAACGCCATTCAATGGATTTTGCTCTTGATGGTTGGGCAATTGGTTGCAAAATTATTTGGTGGATTTCAGGAACTCTTTTTTTCGTATCGGTTTGGCGCGAGCGCAATTAGCGATGCTTTTATTCTTACCAGAGGAATTCCGGATTTGTTGTTTGTTTCGGTGGTTACGTCAACAAATGCGGCATTTATTCCGATTTATACGAGCATGGTAGGTGATGAGCAACGACATAGATTTGTTTGTAATTTGATTTCCATGTTTTTTTTTATATCTGCATTTGGATGTATCATACTGACATTATTTCCGCGTCAGGTAATTGCAATTTTAGCCCATACTA
This sequence comes from uncultured Selenomonadales bacterium, assembly GCA_947167555.1. Taxonomy (GTDB): domain Bacteria; phylum Bacillota; class Negativicutes; order Selenomonadales; family Selenomonadaceae; genus RUG12372. Next base: position 3,570 of record CAMVIO010000036.1, on the reverse strand, counting down.
TTTCAAGCGAGTCCATGCAATATGCGATTGTTATGCTTCGTATTGTTTCATTTTCTTTGATCCCGATGGTGATGAAATGTATTTTTCAAGCGTTCTGTCAATCCCATGGGGAGTTTGTTTCCACGTCTATCGCAAGTTCGGTTCCCCATGCGATTATGATTGCGTTTTGTTTGATGGCCACCGAGGAAGCATACTATATTTTAAGCGCGGGAATAGTGATTTCCCAGTTCTTTCTAATGTTGTTATTTGGTCGCAATGCATATAAAATGGGTTTTTCCTATCAATTCAGTTTTGATTATAGAAATGAAGCAATAAGAAGAATGTTTTCCTTATCGGTTCCAATGATTATAGCGGATTTTGCATGGAATATGAGCGTCATGGTCGATAGAAATCTTGCGGCTCGGCTCGGTGAGGGATATATTTCAAGTATTTTTTATGGACAATTGGTTGCGGTGATGTTAAGTTCGATGGTCGTTGGAGCAGTTTCGTCGGCAGTATTTCCCGATTTTGCTCGGATTATTGCAAGGGAGAAAACAGAAGACTTTGCAAAGTATTACCATAAATATGTACGATTTTTGTGTTATGCCTTGGTTCCTGTTGTTGTATTTACTCTTATTTTTTCTAAAGAAATTGTAACGTTGGTTTTGGAACGAGGTGCGTTACAATCGTCCTTTTCTCGTATTATTCAGGAATGCACTGTGTGTTATGTTATAGGAATCTTGCCGGATGCGGTGCAGAAACTTATGGTCAAGGCGTTTCACGCTTTTCAAAATACAAAAACTCCAGCTTATGTATGCGTTTTTTCACTTATCTGCAATATTGGATTAAGTATATGGGGTGCTTCTTATTGGGGGCATATTGGGATAGCAGCGGCCACGAGTATTTCACAGATTATTTCTTTTTTTGTATTGGCATATTGGTTCAAAAATCAATATAACGTAGAGATTATTCGATTGATGGTAGCTGATGTCATCCGTGTGCTTGTTTTGGTATCGATTCCGGCAACGAGTACGTTTTTAATTTTTCGTGTGTTTTATATTTCGAGTTCCTTATTGGCAAATATTATATTTGAAAGTTGCTTATTTTTTCTATCGTATACGATTATCTTACTCATAGAAAACAGAGAATTGAGGCATCGCATTTTGCTAATGGTTAGAAAACATTTGTTGAAGGAGTAGTTTTTCATGCAGTTTAGAGACTTGCAAAAACAATACGAGGTTTTAAAGGCGGATATCGATAGAGCCATCACGGCGGTGCTTTTTTCCGCGCACTTTATTTCAGGCGCACAGGTGGCAGAGCTTGAAGCGAAACTAGCGGAATATGTTGGCGTGAAGCATTGCATCACTTGTGGCAACGGGACAGATGCGCTGACGATTGCACTCATGGCGTGGGGCATCGGCGAAGGGGACGCGGTGTTCGTGCCGGACTTTACATTTTTTGCTTCTGGAGAGTGCCCGGCAGGCGTTGGTGCGACTCCGATTTTTGTGGACGTTGACGAGCGCACATATAATATCGACCCAGTAAAACTCGAAAAAACGATTATTAATGTGCAGAACGAAGAAAAATACCGACCCCGGGCGGTGATAACGGTTGACCTTTTTGGCCTTCCTGCGAACTATGACTCGATTCCTCCCATTTGCGAGAAGTTCGGGCTTTTGCTTTTGGAGGACGGCGCACAGGGATTTGGCGGCTCGTTGCATGGGAAGAGAGCTTGCTCGTTCGGGGATATTTCCACGACATCTTTTTTCCCGGCGAAGCCACTGGGCTGCTATGGTGACGGCGGTGCGATATTCACGGACAACGACGAGTGGGCGGCATTGATTCGTTCGATTTGCGTTCATGGAAAGAGTGGCGAGGACAAGTACGACAATATTCGGCTCGGTATGAACAGCCGTCTTGATACGTTGCAGGCGGCAATTCTTTTGCCGAAGTTTGAGGCGTTCAAAAAGCATGAGCTGGATGCAGTGAACCAAGTTGCAGAGTGGTACAATGAACAGCTTGCGGATACGGAATTGATTTTGCCGGAGATTGCCGAGGGGTTTGTGAGCAGTTGGGCGCAATATACGGTGCAGTTACCGGAGAATGTGGATCACGCGAAGTTACAAGACAAGTTGAAAACGGAAGATATTCCGACGATGATTTATTATAGGAAGCCCATGCACCGACAGGGGGCGTTTGCGGGAACGGACAGTGCCAATGCAGACTGTCCGGTGACGGAGCGGCTTTGTCGGACGGTGCTGAGTTTGCCTATGCATCCGTATATGACAAGGGAAATGGTTGGGGAGGTGGTAGCGGCATTTAAGCAGCATTTTTCATAGATGCCTAGAATTGGAGAAGAATGAGAGATACTTTGAATGAAGGAGGGGATATAATGGTTAATGATATAAAAAATGCAGAGAATTTCACTACAGCGAAAGAAATGGATAACATTTCACGTGATGAAACATTGGAACTAATAGAAAAGGTTCTTGATAGTCCACTGGGGAGACTTTTTAAATTAGGGACACAGATATTGGGGACACTTTCTCCGGAATTAAGTCTTGCCAGTATAGCTTTTAATTCTTTTGTAGCAGTAATTGAAAATCAGACAAAACATCATAATATGTTGGTTTTTCTTCGTGATTATATACAAGGATGCATGAATATACCGGAGATTCCATCTGAGAGAGAGCAAGAAATGCAAGAACTTGTTCGTGTTACTTTGGCACAGATTTCTAAATGTCAGCGAGATCATCAGATTCATGAAATCACATCAGTGCTTCTTTCTGCGATGTCAGGTGATAAACAAGATTTTCTTGATGCGGAAATTTATATGGTGGCAATTAATGATTTGACAGAAAGAGAAGCTTCGTGTTTGGGGATAATATATAAATACTTTGAATCGTGCTCCAAAGAATCGTGTTTCTTTTGTGATTACGATGCAGATTTTCTACAAATGATTCCTCAAAAATATAGAGTTTTTTTAATCCAAAGGCTTGTAGGAAAAGGACTTTTAACATCTACTCCTACAGGGGTGGAATGGCAGGATATTAATGATATGTTTATTGATGAAAAGGATCGATTACAGACAGACGAAAAAGAACAAATAAATGTAACGATAAATGCATACACTTTTTATCCGACAGAATTAGGACGTAATTTGGTCCGATTTTTGATTGGTAAGGAGAAATAACTTAAACTTCCCACACCAAAAACCTGCAAAACTTCTTGAAAATAAGGAAAAATCAGAACAAAAAAGAGGCATAAGCCCTCCCTGTCGCGAACAATAGTCATAGCACACAACAAAGAACCACGAAAGGGGACTTATGCCATAACTATTATATCGCAAAAGACAAAAGATATACAGAGGTTTGCCCAATCCGTTTCCGTCTTTCTCCGTACCTTCTACATCGCTGGTTTGCTCCGTGCGGCCGGTTGAGCGAAACGAAACAGAGAATCACCCGCTATGCGGGTGCGCGTTGAAACGTTATACAAAAAAATAACCACCTCTCGCTATAATAGAGGTGCTCAAGCCACTGTTATAGCAAAGGAAAGGTGATTATCTTGGCAAATAAAACCAATTCACTAGCG
>CAMVIO010000035.1 GCA_947167555.1 uncultured Selenomonadales bacterium | reverse complement strand
TCCAGCGAAAAATCCCCGACGCAGGTCCGCACCAGGAACGACATCGTCGCGGGCACACCGGCCGCCCGGCCGAGGTCGCGGCAAATCGAGCGGATATAAGTGCCCTTTGAGCAGTCCACATCGAGCAGAAGTGTTTTTTCCTTTTCGTTCTGCATCAGGATCTCAAGACGATAAATCGTCACGTGCCGCGACGGGATCTCGACCTCGGCGTTTTGCCGCGCGAGGTCGCAGGCGCGCCGCCCGCCGATCTTGACGGCGGAATAGACCGGCGGCGTCTGAGAGATTTCCCCGGTCAACGACTGCACGGCGCGGGCAAGATTTCCTCCGTCCGGCATCGGTGCGTCTCTATGCTCCATAATTTCGCCGAGGTCGTCGCCGCTGTCAGTCTCGACGCCGAAGCGCAGCTCCGCGCGATACGATTTCCGCGTACCGCCGACGTATTCGAGAAGCCTTGTCGCGCGCCCGACGGCAATCGGCAGCACGCCCGCCGCGCCGGGATCCAGCGTGCCCGCGTGCCCCGCTTTTTTAAGCCCGAGCACGCGCCGTACATGACTCACCGCGTCATGGGAACTCATGCCGGGAGGCTTGAGAAAGTTTATGAATCCGTCACGCATAAATGCGCCACCTTTACTTCAGCACTTCGCCCAGCGCTTCCAACACATCTTTCTTCGCCTCGGCCAGCGGCTTCTTGACCGGGAAGCCCGCGGCGCGAATGTGCCCGCCGCCGCCGAATTTCATCGCGACCTTGCTGACGTCAAGCCCCTTCGAGCGGACACTGACGCGGCAGAAATTCTCGTCCATGCACTTGATCAGCACCGCAATCTCGACGCCCTCGATTACGCGCACGAAGTCGATAAAACCTTCTGTCGTTTCCAAGGACGTGGCCAGTTCCCTGTCGAGGTAAAGCCCCGCCACGCGCCCGCCGTAGGAAAGCTCCATAGTCTGAAGCGCCGCCGCCTGCCCGCGCACGATGGATTCCGGCTTTTCCTCCAGCGACTCGGACACCTGCTCCGGCCGCACACCCGCTTCGAGCAGACGCGCCGCCGCGCGCAGAGTGTCCGGCCGCGTATTCGAGAACTTGAAGAACCCCGTGTCCGTCGCCAATCCCGTATAAAGCGGCGTCGCGACCTCCGGCGGGAAATCCCCGCCCAGATGGTCGATGATCTCAAAAATCATTTCCGCCGCCGCCGCGCGGTTGTCATTGTAGAGGAAATCGGCTTTCCCGTCGTTGGAGATATGATGGTCGATGTTCAGCACCGGCAGCCCTTCCGCCGCTTTCGCGACTTCGCCGATACGATCGAGGCTCGTGTCGAGAATTACGAGGAGCTCGGCGTCGGCCTTTTTCCCTTCCTCCGGGCGCACGATCCTGTCATAGCCCGGAAGGAACGAAAGATTTTTCGGCAGCTTGTCGTCGATCATGACCGTCGCCATTTTCCCTTTACTGCGCAAGAACGCCGCAAGGGCCAGCGTCGAGCCGACAGCGTCGCCGTCGGGATTGACGTGCGCCGTGATCAGCAGTTTTTTCGCCGCCATCAATTTTTCGGCGGCTTCCTTCATAGTGATGTTCATTCCGTTTCTCCGCCCTTCTTTTCCGCATCTTCCTTCTGCACGCGCAGCAAGAGCTCCTGGATATGAGCGCTGTACGCCATCGTGTCGTCAAGCTCCAACGAGAGCTCCGGCGTGTAACGCAGGCGCACGCGATGCCCGACCTCACGGCGGATGAATCCCAGGGAACGGTTCAGCCCGCGCAGGGAGTCAGCCATCTGCTCCTCAGTGCCCATCAGGCTCACATATACCCGCGCACTGCGCAGGTCGCTGGTCACATGAACTCGCGTGACCGTCACAAACCCGACGCGCGGATCCTTGAGATCCTCCAGAATGATCTTGCTGATTTCCTGTTTCATCAATTCCTGGACGCGCTCCATGCGCAACTGTCCCATGATTTTTCTTCCTTCCTGAAAACAAACCCGCGAACGCTCCGCCGTCGGAAAACGGCAACACGTCCGCGGGCAGCGTTTAATTTTCCTTCTGTTCCGCCGCGGCGTTGACCTCGGCGATGGAAGTCTCGATTTCTTCCATCTCGTAAACTTCGAGGATATCGCCTTCGCGGAAATCGCGGTAATCCTTCAGCGTCAGGCCGCATTCGTAGCCCGCCGCGACCTCCTTCACGTCGTCCTTGAAACGGCGCAGGGAATCCAGCTCGCCGTCGAACACGACGATATGGTCGCGGATGATGCGGACCTTCGAATTGTTCGTGATCTTGCCTTCGAGCACATAGCAGCCCGCGACAAGCACCTTCGAGAACTTCATGACCTGACGGATCTCGACCTTGCCGCTGATGACTTCTTTGTACTTCGGCGCCAGCAAGCCGGACATGGCCGCCTTGACGTCGTTCAGCGCGTCATAAATAACCTGATAGGTGCGGATGTCGATCTTCTCAACGTCCGCCGCCTTGCGCGCGTTGGCGTCGGGACGCACGTTGAACGCGATAATCAGCGCGTTGGACGCCGCCGCCAGCATGACGTCGGACTCGCTGACCGCGCCGACGCCGGAATGCACGATGCTGACGCGCACTTCCTCGTTCTTGTTCAGCGCGAGGAGCGATCCCGTAAGCGCTTCGACAGACCCCTGCACGTCCGCCTTGATGACGATATTCAAGTCCTTGATATGGCCTTCCTGGATCTGATGGAACAAGTCGTCGAGAGAGACCTTCTTGGACTTCATCAGTTCCGTGCGCTGTTTCTCGATGCGCTTTTCCGCAATGGCACGGACGAGTTTCTCGTCCAGCGCGGCCAACTCGTCGCCGGCCTCCGGCACGTCGGAAAGGCCGAGGACTTCAACAGGCATAGACGGCGGCGCTTTCTTGACGCTCTCGCCGCGGTCGTTGATCATCGCGCGAACCTTGCCGTAGGTCGTGCCCGCGACGATGGAATCGCCGATGCGGAGAGTACCGTTCTGCACCAGTACCGTCGCCACCGGGCCGCGTCCTTTGTCGAGCTGCGCCTCGATGATGACGCCCCGGGCGTCACGATTCGGATTCGCCTTGAGTTCCTGCACCTCGGCGACGAGCAAAACCGTCTCCAGCAAGTCGTTGATGCCAATTTCCTTCTTCGCGGAAACCGGAACCATGATGACGTCGCCGCCCCATTCCTCCGACACCAGCTCGTGCTCGGCAAGCTGCTGCTTGACGTGGTCCGGATTCGCGCCCGGTTTGTCGATCTTGTTGATCGCGACGATGATCGGCACGTTCGCCGATTTCGCGTGGTTGATAGCCTCGATGGTCTGCGGCATCACGCCGTCGTCCGCAGCGACGACGAGGATCGCGATATCCGTGACCTGCGCGCCGCGCGCGCGCATCGCTGTGAAGGCCTCATGGCCCGGCGTATCGAGGAACACGATCTTCTTGCCCTGGCAGTTGACCTGATACGCGCCGATGTGCTGGGTGATGCCGCCGGCCTCGCCGCGCGCCACCGAGCTCTTTCGGATGACGTCGAGGAGCGACGTCTTGCCGTGGTCGACATGGCCCATGACCGTGACCACCGGCGGACGAAGCACCAGCGTCTTCGGATCGTCCTCGATGACGGGGATTTCCGTCAAATCAACCTCCGGCGGCAGCGCCTCGACGGTCACGCCGAACTCGCTGGCGACCAGCTCCGCCGTGTCGTAATCGATCTCCTGGTTGATCGTGGCCACCGACCCCATCAGGAACAATTTCTTGATGATATCCGCCGCCGTGCAGCTCATCTTGCTGGCGAGGTCGCGAACGGCGATGGTCTCGCCGATCTTGATATGGGTCGGGCGCGCGATCTCCACCTTCTGCGGCTGTTGAGGCTGGTTCTTGTTCTTGCGGTTCTTCCTCCCCGGACGGTTCTCGTTCCGGTTGAAGCCGCCGTTGTTGAAATTCCCGCTGTTGCTGTTCCTGCGGTCGTCGCGGTTATTTTTCCCGCCGCGCTTACCGCCGCCGAAATTGCCGTTGTCCCGGTTCCGACGGTTCCCTTCGTTCCCGCCTGCGCGCCGATTTCCACCTTCGCCGCTTCCGGCATGACGATTCCCGTCATTTCCGCCAGCATGACGGTTTCCGTCATTTCCGCCGAAATTGCTCCGACGGATTTGGTTGTTGTTTCCCGTGTTCTGCTGCGGACGGGCCGCGACGGCACCCTGCATATGTCCGTTCCTTTCCCCTGTCGGACGATTCTCTCCGCTTGGCTGCGCGGAGTTACGTTCGTGTTGTTGCTGCGCGAGTTTTTGCGCTTCCTGTTGCTGCTGACGCGCGTGAGCTTCTTCCTCGCGGCGTGCCGCTTCGACTCTTTCCTGTGCGCGCCGTTTTTCCTCTTCGGCGCGGCGCGCTTCCGCTTCCCGAGCCTGCGCCTCGACGCGCTCCGCCAAAGCCTTCGCTTCCGCTGCCGCACGCTCCTCGGCCTCCTTCGCCGCGCGAACGTCCGCCGCGCGCACGATGCGCCGCACCGATCCCGGCGTAATCTCCATCGCCTTTGCAGGGGGCCTCACACCAGGGCGCTGTTGCTGCTGTGGAGGGTTCTGCCTTTGCGTCTGCGTTTCCCGTACGGGCGGCTTTGCCGCGGGCTTTTCCTTCGGTTCCGGTTTCCCTTTCGGTTCCTGCTTTCCCGGAGCCGCCCCGCCGCCTTTATTTCCTAAAGCTTTCTCCACGAGCGCCCGTTCCTTATCGCCGACGCTCGCAAAATGATTCTTGACCTCATGCCCGTGCTGAGTCAGGATTTTCATGATATTCTTGCTATCCGTATTGAGTTCCTTCGCCAATTCGTAGACTCTCATTGCCCCACCTCCGAAATCCTTGCCACGCATCCCGCCGTCGGCTGAAGCTTCTCTCCGAGCGCCTTGGCAAATCCTTCGTCCAGGATTGCCGCCGCTGCCCGATACTCCTTGCCGAGGCATTGCCCCAGCGCGTCCTTCGTGAGCCGCATATATACGGGAATGCCTTTCGCCGCAGCTTCTTTCATCATCGTTTCCTTGAAACGCCCGGAAGCGTCCTCCGCAACGATCAGCGCCCTCACTTTCCCGGAAGCGATCGCCTTCTGGATCGCGAATTCCCCGGACGCCGTCTTGCCCGCACGCTGCGCCATGCCAAGCAAGCCTTCTATTTTCTTTGCTTCCATCTATATCAAGTCCCCGCCGGGAACAATTCCGCCCGAAGCGCTTCCAATACATCCGCGCCGACAGCCCTTTGGAACGCTTTCTCGAACCTGCGGCGCTTCACCGCCGCGTCAAAGCATTCCGGCTTGTGGCAGATATACGCGCCCCGTCCCGGCATCTTTCCCTTGAAATCCACCGAAAAGACGCCCTCGGGGCTTCGCACGATCCGCACCAGCTCTTTTTTCGGGTGCACGGTCTGGCAGCCGATACATAGCCGCTCCGGCGTTTTTTTCTGGACCGTCATTAAACCTCATCGCCTTCCACAGAGAAGGATTCCTCACCCGTGACCTCGACGACGGACATGCTCTCGTCCGGCTCTTCCTCCGCCGCCTGGGACTCACTCTTGATATCAATCTTCCAACCCGTCAGCTTAGCCGCGAGCCGCGCGTTCTGCCCTTCCTTGCCGATAGCGAGGGAAAGCTGGTTGTCCGGCACGACGACCTTCGACGCCTTTTCTCCCTCGTTGACCGCGACGGAAACGACCTTCGCCGGGCTCAGCGCATTCGCGATATAATGCGCGGGGTCCTCATTCCACTTCACGATGTCGATTTTCTCGTTGCGAAGCTCCGTCACAACCGCCTGCACGCGCATCCCTTTGTGCCCGACGCAGGATCCGACCGGATCGACATCCGCGTCCTTCGAGTACACTGCGATTTTCGAGCGCATGCCGGGCTCGCGCGCCACCGACTTGATTTCCACAATCCCGTCGTAAATCTCCGGCACTTCCAGTTCAAACAACCGCTTCAGAAGCCCCGGATGCGTGCGGGAAACGGAAACCTGCGGCCCCTTCGAGGTGCGACGGACTTCGAGGATATACGCCTTGACGCGGTCCCCGTAAACGTAATTCTCACCCTCGATCTGCTCCGACGCAGTCAGCACCGCCTCCGTCCGCCCGAGGTCGATAAATACGGTACGGTTCTCAACGCGCTGCACGGTTCCCGTCACGATATCGCTGGACCGTCCCGAGAACTCGTCGTAAATATTGCCGCGCTCCGCCTCGCGAATCCGCTGCACGACGACCTGCTTCGCCGTCTGCGCCGCGATCCGCCCGAAATTTGCCGGCGTGACCTCGATTTCCAGCACGTCCCCTTCTTCGTAATCGGGGTCGATGGCCTGAGCGTCCGACAACGCCATTTCCATCACCGGGTCCGTCAAATCCTTCACGACGGTCTTATGGGCGTAAACATGGAACTCGCCCGTCTCGCGGTCAATCTGCACATGGGCGTTCTGCTCCGAGCCAAAATTCCGTCGATAGGCGGAAATCAGCGCCGCCTCGATCGCGTCGAACAAAACTTCCGGCGCAATTCCCTTTTCCTTCGCCAGATCGTCGATCGCCATCATGAATTCCTTGGCGCGATCGAATTCCTGCACTTTCTTCTTTCCTTTTCCCCTGCTTCTCTTGATCAAGATTGAAATCCTCCCATAACGTATCGAATAATCATATATCTATATGCAAGCGCACCTGCGCGATTTTTTCCTTCGGGATCGGGTCGCGGCCTTCGAGGGATAATCCCTGCTCTCCGAAACTTTCCAGTTTCCCGACGAGCAATTTTTCCCCGTCCAGCGGCTCATAGAGGGAAACGTCCACTTCCTTGCCCCGCTCGCGCTCGAAATCACGCGGCTTCTTCAGCACGCGGTCAAGCCCCGGCGAGGAAACTTCCAATATATACGGCTCCGGCATGACGTCCTCCGCGTCCAGCTCGGTCTCCAGCTTCTCGCTGAGCGCCTGGCAGTCCTCGATGCCGATGCCTTCCGGCTTATCGATGAACACTCGAAGATACCAGTCCTTTTCCTTCACATAGTCGACGTCGACAAGCTCAATACCGCTTCCGTCCAAAAGCTTTTCCGCCATCTGCCAGACTGTTTTTTCAACGACATTCGCCACACGCATTCCCCCTCTTGCCGGTTCTTTTCCGTCATGCACATAAGAGTAAAGAGTGGGCTCACACCCACTCTTTTAGTCAACATCTTCTCATAATCTTAAAGCATTATAATGCCACAGAGCCGAATTTGTCAAGGACAAACTCGGCTCTGTGGCATTTCCACGAGGAGGATTTTTCCGCCAAGTGATAATGCCTTAGTTCAGAGTTTGTCAAGGACAAACTCTCCTTTACGGCATTTTCACGAAGCAAATTTATTCACGAGTTATTCCCCGTTATTTTTCCGCCAGTTTTGGCAACCGATCCTTCAGGATGGGCACGCGCAGACTTTGCCCCGCGCGAAGCGATCCGTCCGCCGGAAGGCCGTTGACCTCGATGATCGCCTCCACCAGCTCATCTACATCCTCCGATTTCGCCGTATACCGTGAGGCAATCGTCCAGACATTGTCTTTCCTCGCTACCTGTACCGTTGCAAAATCGTTGCTCCGGAGATACCCGTTCCCCAAATGGAACGGCGAGACCATTGCCGCAACCAGAACAATCAACAGCAAACGAGCCAGTCGTTTTCCCGTCTTTTTCTTCCGCTTCCTCATCATCCTCATCCCCTGTCAACGATTACAAATTTTTGTTCCAAGAATTTACGTTCTTAAAACTTCTGTTCTTATATTAGTATCGAAAATTTGTTTTGTCAATAGTTTTGGAACATATTTTTTGCAAAAATTCGTTTCTTTTTATTTGATTCCAAAATGTGGTATAATATATGATAATTTTTGCAGAGGAGAATCCGTATGACCATTCACGGGGCAGTCATCATCGAGCAAGGCGTGACCTTTGCCATCATCTCCGTCAAGCCCTTCGTCACGCAATACACGGCGCGCGCCACAGCCTTCCGGCAGGAGATTTCCTATTTCTTTCCCAATATGCCGATCATCCTGATGTCGCAGGACGCCAACGGCACCCCGCACTACTTCGGACGCAAGGACATCGTGGAATTCCTGAAATCCATCCGCGTCGATCAAATCCCATGGAAGGAATACCACGTCTATTAATTTCAAAAAATCGTTGACACTCACTTTTTCGCGTGCTATTATAATATGCGTTGATTGCGCAAGCGGTCATGGCCTGGTAGCTCAGCTGGATTAGAGTATTTGGCTACGAACCAAAGGGTCGGGGGTTCGAGTCCCTCCCAGGTCACCATCAGTAAAATCAAGGCTTCGGGGAGTTGACATGCCAGTGGCATGTCAACTGCTCGAAGCCTTTTTTGTTGCAAAATCGCCCCAAAAATTCTTATGGAGTTCTTATTTAATTCACTAAAATGCAAAGAGAGATGTAAAAAAAGGCTTCCGAGCGCAATGCTCGGAAGCCCTGCTTTTTCCTGGCGGAGAGGGTGGGATTCGAACCCACGGTAGCTTTCACTACAACAGATTTCGAGTCTGTCACCTTCGACCACTCGGACACCTCTCCAGTGACAGGCTATAGTATAACACAAGCGGCGAAGCGTTGCAAATGATTTTTGCGCTTCGCCGCTCTTTCGTCTTGTTTGTCGTGTTTTATTGCTGCCCGATGCGGCCCGAGTGGATCACATGGTAGCCGTGGCTCTCCAGTTCCTGCGCCAGCGCCTCGTCGTTCATGAAGTCGCCGCGGACGATGATGTCATACTTGCCCATATCCTTCTTGCAGGTGACGAAGCTGTCGATGTTGAAGCCCGCGTCCGAGAATATGCCCGCGATGTCCTTGACGACGCCGACCTTGTTGTCAACCTCGATGGTGATGCGGTCCTTGCCCTCGGAAAGACCCATGATCTCGACGAGCGAGTTGAAGATATCCGTCTCGGTGATTACGCCCACCACGGTGCCCACGTCGGTGACCACCGGCACGCCGCCGATCTTGTTCATCGACATCAAGAGGGCCGCTTCCTCGATCGGCGCGTTCTCGTTGACGGATATGACCTTGTCGCTCATGATCTCGCGGATGGAGATTTTCGCCAAGAGCGAATTGATCTCATAGCGGGAAAGCGTGGTGGCCGCCGACGGCGACACGCGCATCAGGTCCTTGTCCGTGACGATGCCTACGAGCTTGCCGTTATCCACAACGGGCAAGCGGCGAATCTTGTGCTCCTTCAGCAGCGCCGCTGCGGTATCTACCTTGTCTTCCGGTTTGATGGAAATGGGATTTCGGGTCATTCGATCGGCTACAAACATAGTACATTTCCTCCTTCGTTTGTCCGTGCGGTTCTATCTATACAAAAAAGCGATTTTTTGAAATTCCAAAAGGAAGTATTCGCTATGCGGCGAAAAAAATCCTTCTTGACACGGAAAATTTTAGGTATCACTTTATCCGCCGAGGTACGCCTTACGCACTTCCTCGCTGGCGGCGAGCTCTTTCGCGTCGCCGGAGAGTGCGATGCGCCCCGTCTCGAGGACATAGGCGCGGTGCGCGATGGAGAGCGCCATGTTCGCGTTCTGCTCGACGAGAAGCACCGTGGTTCCCGTCTTGTTGATGTCCACGATGATGTTGAATATCTCGCGGATCAGAAGCGGAGCGAGTCCCATCGACGGCTCGTCAAGAAGCAGCAGCCGCGGGCGGCTCATCAGCGCGCGGCCCATCGCCAGCATCTGCTGCTCGCCACCGGACAATGTTCCCGCCGCCTGTTCCTTGCGCTCCAGGAGACGAGGGAAACGCTCGAAAACCATTTTCATGTCGGCCTCGATGCCGTCGGAGTCATCCCGCGTAAAAGCTCCGAGCTCCAAGTTTTCCATGACGGTCATGTTCGCGAAAATGCGCCGCCCTTCAGGAACCTGCGAAATGCCCAGCTTGACGATGGACTGCGCCGGTCGTCCCGCGATGGATTCGCCCTCAAACAGGATGTCGCCTTCCTTCGGTTTCAGAAGGCCGGAGACGGTGCGAAGCGTCGTGGACTTTCCTGCGCCGTTGGAGCCGATCAGCGTCACGATCTCGCCCTGACGAACGGTGAGACTCACGCCCTTGATGGCGTGGATCGCGCCGTAATATACATGAATATCCTTGATTTCCAGCATATCCGCCATCAAGCTTCACCTCCCAGATACGCGCGAATGACCTCCGGATTTTTCTGGATTTCCTCCGGCGTGCCTTTGGCGATAATCTGCCCGTATTCGAGCACATAGATGCGCTCGCAGATTCCCATGACGAGGCTCATATCATGCTCGATCAAAAGGATCGTCAGCGAGAACTGGTCGCGGATCCAGCGGATCATGTCCATCAGCTCCTGCGTCTCCTGCGGGTTCATGCCCGCCGCAGGCTCATCCAGCAATAACAGCTTCGGCTGCGCCGCCAACGCGCGGGCGATTTCCAGCCGACGCTGGGCGCCGTAAGGCAGATTTTTCGCGGTCTCCTCCGCCTTGTCGTCAAGCTTGAAGATTTTCAGCAGGCGCATGCTTTCCGTGACGACCTCTTCCTCCTCGGAAAAATACCGCCCGACGCGGAAGATCGCTTCGGCCAACCCGTATTTCACATGCTGATGGCAGGCGATCTTCACGTTGTCCAGCACCGAAAGCTCAGAGAAGAGCCGGATGTTCTGGAACGTGCGCGCTATGCCGCGCTGGGTAATCTGGTACGGCTTCAACCCCACGAGGCTGTCGCCCTCGAACTCGATATGGCCGCTGGTGGGCTGATAGACGCCGGTGAACAGGTTGAAGGCGGTGGTCTTGCCGGCGCCGTTGGGGCCGATCAGGCCGATCAGCTCGCCGCGGTCGATATACATATTGAAATCGGAAACGGCCTTGAGGCCGCCGAACATCTCGACGACGTTCGTGGCTTTGAACAGCGGTTCAGCCATCGCTCTTCCCCCCTTTCCCGAAACGCTTGAAGGGCGCGAGGCTCGTGATCTCCATATAGCCGAAAAGCCCCTGCGGGCGATAAAACATCAGCAGAATCAGCGCCAGCGCGTAAATAATCATGCGGTACTCCGGCCAATCCGCGAGGATCGCCGAGATGAACGTGACGACGAAAGCGCCCGCGATGGCGCCGGTGATCGAGCCGAGGCCGCCCAGTACCACCATGATCAGATAATTGAAGGACTGCATAAAGGTAAACGAGAGAGGAGTGATGATATAGAAAATATGGGCGAAGAGACCGCCCGCGACGCCGGCGAAAGCCGCGCCGATGGTGAAGGCCATGACTTTGTATTTCGTCGTGTTGACGCCCATCGCCTCCGCCGCGATCTCATTCTCGCGAATCGCGATGCAGGCGCGCCCATGCGTGGAGTTCACGAAATTCTTGATGACAAAAAGCGTCGCGAGCATCGAGAAGAAGACCCAGGGAAACGTTGTCAGATGCGGAATGCCGGAAAAGCCTGCCGCGCCGCCGACGTACTGGATATTCATCAGCACGATGCGGATGATCTCCGAAAGCCCGAGCGTCGCAATCGCCAGATAGTCGCCGGAGAGCCGCAGCGTCGGAAGACCAATCAGGCAGCCGAGTGCTCCCGCCGCCGCGCCTCCCGCCAGCAGCGCCACGAGGAACGGCACATGAAGATTCGCGGTCAGCACCACCGACACATACGCGCCGACGGCCATGAAGCCCGCGTGGCCGAGGGAGAACTGCCCCGTGTAGCCGTTGATCAGGTTCAGGCTCGCCGCCATGATGATATTGACGCCGATAATCAAGATGTTCAGCTTCCAGAACGAACCGATCACGCCCGCTTCCATCAGCCCGTAAAGGACGGCGAAAATCACAAGCCCGAGAAGGAGCATGACGGCGTCCCGTTTTTGCAATGCGTTCATGCTCTCACCTCACACCTTCTCCTGCGCGTCCCGGCCGAAAATGCCGCTGGGACGGAAAAGCAGGACGAGAATCAGTATTGCGAAGGCCGCCGCGTCGCGGAATGTCGAAGACAAAAAACCCGAAACGAAGGCCTCGATGACGCCGAGGATCAGCCCGCCGACCACCGCGCCGGGCAGGCTGCCTATCCCGCCGAGCACCGCCGCGACGAAAGCCTTGAGCCCCGGCATAATGCCCATCAGCGGATCGATGGAATTGTAATAGACGCCGACGAGCACACCGCCCGCCGCCGCCAGCGCTGAGCCGATACCGAAGGTCGCGCCGATGACCCGGTCCGCGTCAATGCCCATCAGCTGCGCCGTTTCCGTGTCGAAGGAAACCGCACGCATGGCCTTTCCTATTTTCGTTTTCTGCACAATATAAGTCAACAGCACCGTCAGCACGAAGGTAATCGCGAAAATCAGGACCTGCTGTCCGTTCACGATAAAGTCCCCGATATGGAACGCGACGCTGGAATCAAAGACCTCCGGGAAGGTCCGCGGCGTCGGCGAGACGAACAGCATGCTCGTGTATTCGAGGAAAAAGGAAACGCCGATGGCGGTAATCAAGAGCGAGATTCGCGGCGCATGCCGAAGCGGCTTATAGGCGACGCGCTCGACAAGGCAGCCGATCAGCCCCGTCACCACCATCGAAATGACAAGCGCGGGGAAAATGCCTAGCCCCGCCTGCGCCACCGCAAAAAAACCGATATAAGCGCCCACCATGTAGATATCGCCATGAGCGAAATTGATCAGCTTGATGATACCGTAAACCATCGTATAGCCGAGGGCGATCAGCGCGTAAATGCTCCCGAGGGAAACGCCGTTGATAAGCTGCTGCACCACTTGGCTCATGAAATCCATTGAAACCAC
>CAMVIO010000034.1 GCA_947167555.1 uncultured Selenomonadales bacterium | reverse complement strand
ACCTTGCCGAGCACGACCACGTTCTTCTCATAGAACGGCTTCATCGTGTCGTTTTCCGGCTGGAGCTTGACGCGATCCTTCTCGAAGAAGATGCGCTTGACCGTAGCTTCCTCGTTCTCGACGAGGGCCACGACGATCTCGCCGTTTTTCGCCGTATTCTGTTCCTTGACAAAAATATAGTCGCCGTCGAAAATCCCGGCGTTGATCATGCTCTCGCCCTGCACGCGCAGCATGAAGGTATCGTCCTGCGTACCGATCAGCGAGGACGGAACGCTGAACACTTCCTCGATATTCTCTTCCGCCGTGATGGGGACGCCGGCCGCCACGTTCCCGACCAGCGGCACGCGCAGCAGATTCTCCCACGGATTATCGCCGACAAGCTCGATGGCACGGGGCTTCGTCGGGTCGCGATGAATTTTCCCGTCGGCCTCCAGCATGTGCAGATACGAATGGACGGTGGAGCTGGAGCTCAGCCCAACCTTCTCGCCAATCTCGCGCACGGAGGGCGGATATCCCTTCTTCATCAGGAACTCCTTGATGTACTTGTAAATTTCCGCGCAGCGCTCCGGAGCGGTCTTGTTCTTTCTTGCCATTCGACTATCTCCTTTCGAACATATGATTTGTCACAATATACCATAGGAGGATACGTTTGTAAACCCTTTTTTGGCGTTTTTCCGCGTTTTTATAAAATTTTTTTGCAAATCCTATATGAAAGACAAGGTCCCGTCGGCGTCCATCTCGTAAAAATCCTCGGCGGCATGACGTTTCAACAGCCCGTCCGCCGCGCGGTTATGATCGAGCTTTTCCATGATGCGCCCCAGCATCAGGAGCGCAGTCTCTTCGTCGAGCGGCGCGCCTTTCGCAAAGGCCTGGATCAGCAAAGGAAACTCGGCGACGCGGAATCGCAGGACGAACAGCTTGAAGTTCGCCAAAAATCCGCCCGCGCAGGAAAACGGATACAGGCGCAGGAAAAGCTCGTTGACCGCAAGATTTTCAAGGATATGCCCATGCATCGCATGAAGCGCCGCTTCGCTCTCCTCCTCGCGCTCCGCAAGGACTGAAGCGAACGCGTTGAGCCGGGGCGCGGTGTAATCCTCCTCCGCCTCGTACAGCTCGGCCAGCATCTCCGCCATATAGCGGAGCCGCATATAGGCCGGCGCACGGGCACGGGTCTCGGCGTCGGGCTTCACATTCTCCGCGCAGGCGGCAAGGCCCTCGCTTCTGGGCAGCCGGTGGTTCCCGTACCGCGCCTCAAGCGCCGCGAGAAACCGCCCAAGATGCAGGAAACGAAGCCGAAGCGGTTTTTCCCGATCCTGCAATATGGCAATCATTCGGAGTTGCAGCGCGCACATTTTTTTGCCGATCCGCTGGGCCTCCATCGGAGGGTGTACAGCCGAGGACGCGCGCCGGGCCGGAACCGTCCGTTCCTCGAAACGCATCGGCGATTCGGAAAGCAGCGCGAGCCGTGCCGCCACGGGACAAGTCAACGCCAACGAGCGCTCGACAAAATCGGAAAAGAGGTAAGAGACACGCGGATACGAATCGCAGATATCGGGAAGGTAGTCTTCCCCATGCGTAGTTTGCAGACGGCAAAGCCCGTCCTTGCCGAGGAACGCGCAGGCTCCGTTTTTATCGTGCCTGGTTTCCCAGCCCGTCCCTTCCTTTTCGGTAAGCTTCGCAAATACAGCTTTGCGGGCTTTGGACGGCAACCGCGCAAGCCGTTCCCACGACGCCATGTCCACGGGAATGCGCCACCCCCTGCAGCAATGGCTGTCACAGGCCGAACCGTCGCAGCGGAAATCCCAAAGATACGCGGGCGCAAATACGCGTTCCCCGGCAGATTCTGTTTTTTGCGTCCGCTCCTTCATACTTGATTCCCGCCTTTCCATTGTATTTATCTTATCGTGAGCATGCAGGAAGGTCAAGATGCGCACACAAAAAAGAATGAACCGCCAAGATAGAGCTTTGCCTATGGCAAAGCTGGAACAAAGGCGTTATAATAGATGAGTATTATTCCCTTTATGTGAAATGAGGAGGTTCATCATGTCCCTCTTGGAGGATACGATCGCAAAGATACAGCCGCCGGATGATGCGGCGGGCGGCGAGGTGCGGGCGCGGCTGGAAGATGCTCTGGGCGGCGCCGCGCCGATGGGTGCGCTGGGCGAGCTTTTGGAAAAATTTGCCGCAATCACGGGAAAAGAAGCCCCCGCAGAAATCAAGAAATGCGCGATCATCTGCTGCGCCGACCACGGCGTAGCGGAAATGAACGTCAGCGCCTACCCGGTCTCAACCACGGTGCAGATGACGGCGAATTACCTGATCTCGCGCGGCTCGACGGCAAACGCGCTGTCGAACTTTTCCGGTTCGGAGCTGCTCGTCGTCGACCTCGGCATCGCGTCGGACACATCATGGATTCCCGGATTGATCCAGCGGAAGATCGCTTTCGGCACGAAAAATTTCGCGAAGGGTCCTGCTATGACGCGCGAGGAAGCCGTGCGCGCCGTCGAGACCGGTATCGAACTGGCGGAAAAATGCGCGTTGGAAGGCGTCTGCTGCTTCCTGCCGGGGGAAATGGGAATCGCCAACACTTCCTCCTCGGCCTGCATCGTCGCCGCCGCCTGCGGGCTGACGCCGGAACAGGCCACAGGACGCGGCACGAATATTTCCGACGAGCGGCTGAAGGTGAAAATCGAGGTCGTGCGGCAGGCGCTGGAGATCAACCGCCCCGACCCGACGGACGGGATCGACCTGCTCTCGAAGGTCGGCGGCTTCGAGCTCGGCTGCATCGCGGGCATTATCCTCGGCGCGGCGGCGCACCGCGCGTTTGTCATGCTGGACGGCTTCAACACCGGAGCCGCGGCGTTAATCGCGCAGGCGCTCTGCCCAATGATTCCCCATTACCTGATGGGCTCCCATATCGCCGCCGAGCCTGCCCATAAAGCGATGCTCGAAAAGCTCGGCGTCCGTCCCTATATGGACATGAAATTCCGTCTCGGCGAGGCGACGGGTTCCTCCATCGCGGTGAATCTGCTGGACGCGGCGGCGCTCGCATCCGGCTATCTCGACCTCGACGACGGGGACGACTTCTTCGAGCATCAGACCATGCCGGCGAAAGCCGTGCCGCTGACGGACAAGACCTTCGATTTTTATCTGGAGACGTTCCCGAAGCCCTCCCGGGCGGCGATGGAGGCGTGCCAATTCCGGCTCGACAATCTGGCGAAGCCGATTCACTGCCTCGGCTATCTGGAGGAGATCGCCGTGGAGCTGGCGGGAATTCTGGACGAGGAACGGCCGGATACCGATCTTTCCCGCACCTTGCTCGTATTCACGGATGGGGAAATGAGCGCGGCGCAACGTCAGCTCACAGCGGCCTTCGCGACCCACGCGGAGGCGGAGGTCAAGGTCGCGCGGCTGCGGCCGGACCGCCCGCTGACCGACGCCTTCGACTTCGGGCGCGAGACGGCGGAGGACATTTCTTTCTCGTCGTCGCTGCTGGCGCTGGCGCTGACAGAAACAGACGAAAAAAACGCTTTCGGCACGAAAGCGAAGGCCATGCGCGAAGCGCTGCTGAACGAGGACGGCACGCTGAAATTCGAACCCCAGGAATTCCTGGCCCATGTGCCGAAGGAACTGCAGCCGGATGCCGCCGCGCTGCTCGGCGCGATGATTGCCGGCGCGCATAACCACGCGATGATCGTGCTGGACGACGAATCGACGGAAATCATAGCGCGCTACGCCGAAGCCCTCTGCCCCGCGCTCGCACCTTATGTCCTGCACGTCCAGCCCGCGCTTCTGACCCTCGATATGACAGTCCCCGGCGGAGCGATTGCCTGCCTCGGCCTGAAGCTGGTCGACGCCGCGCTCCATATCCTGAACGACATGAAAACCTTTGCCGAAGCAAAAGTCCCGGTAGCGAACGACGGCCCGGGAGCGGGACGGCAGGTAGAATGAAATTTTTTTGCGTGCGGCGAAGCTTTATAATATAATATCTTAGCAAGATTTTGACGATTGAGGTGTACTATGGATATCGATTTTCACTACGGCACGGTCTATGTGCTTGCCCGCTGGGCGAAGTTCGGCAGCGAGAACGCGAATCTGATTGCATCCGCGTCTCAGCTTGTGGACGACAATTTCGACTCGACGCCTTTTTCCGACGAGGAGGAAAAGAGGAACATCGCCGAGGGCGTCCATGTCCGTTATTCCTGCCAGAATATCTGGGGCAACGTCAGCGGCAAGGGCAACCGCGAGATCTGGATCCCGTTCCACTTCCTGCCGGGGCTCGAAGGCGACACGCAGGAAGAACAATTAATCTGCAAGAAGAACAGCGAGCTTTCCAAGAAGCTCGCCGACCGTCTGCTGGAAACGACGCTGGACAATACGAATTACACGTTCCGCCTCGGCGTCGGCCTGCACGTCTTCGCCGACACCTGGGCGCATCAGGAGTTCGCCGGCATCAACAACATCGTCAACAAGGTGCAGGACTTGATCTTCGTGACCTCCGGCTCCGTCGTCGAAAAGGTGCTGGACGACATCCTCGGCGCGTCGGCCTTCGTCAGCAAGATTCTCGACGAGGTCATGCCCCTCGGCCACGCCGCCGCCGTCCATTGTCCCGATATGCCCTATCTCTGGTGGAAGAGCGGCGAGCGCTTCACCGACGGGCGCAAGAACTGGGACGAGTTCATGGAGGCCGCCGAGGAAATCTTCCGCATCCTGCAGAAGGTCAGCGGCGAGGAAGTCACCGGGCTGTCCGAAGAACAGCAGAAAAAAATCATGAAGAGCTTCAAGGGCATCCAGTCCGACGACATCAACGAGCGCTATCAGGAATGGCTGCGCCGAATCCACGAGAATTATTTCGCGATCGAGGATTTCGACGACAACGACGCGACGGCGGAATACAGCATCCCGTACATCTTCGAGGACATGGACTTCCGCCGCCAGTTCTACGACGAGATCAACGACCATTTCGACTGGGTCCGCGACGAGCTGGAGGAACACGATATCTTCGTACTGAAAAGCACGCCGATCTATTGATCTTGAGGCATAAAAAAACGCCGACGATTGTCGGCGTTTTTTTGCAATAATGCTTAGAAGAAGAAATTCAGTTCCGTGAAGAAGGTGTAGACGTCACCCAGCGGGGCCTCTCCGCCGATGTCGTCCTCCACTTCCTTTCCGAAGAAATATTTGACTGTACCCATGACATTTTTTGCGAAGACGTAATCGACGCCCATTTCTACGCCTTTGTTCGACGGCCCCATCGCGTCATACGTCGGCATGATGACGGCCCAAGACCCGAGATCGCGGTACGCGACGAAGGCTCCCCAAGAGCCTTTGTCGGCTGGATCCGCTCCCTTGTAGTCGAGCTCGATGCTCCAAGCGCGTTTTGCGGTGGCAGCCAAGGCCTCCTCCGGCTGAGCCCCATGTGCCGCCTCGCCCTTGGGACTATTCGTCCAGGCATACGCGCCATTGATGGAAAGATTCTTATTGAACTTGTAGCCGAGGCCGGCATCCCAAATATTGATGGCCGACGCCATGGCGTCCCATTGGAGCAGGGACTGGTTGGCCCAACGGTGGAAGCCTACGCCCCAAGTCCACTTGTCGGCACGGTCGTTGTAAATTTCGATGGCCTGATAACTGCCCGTTGTTCCTTGGAGATATTGTTCGTCCGCCGGCTTGGTCGGGTCGAATACGGGATTGAAATTCGGGTTGGCTCCCGCAGAGACAAACGCATTGGAGCGGCCTGCCGTCAGAGTAGCCTTGACCTTGTTGCCAAAAGTGATTTGGCCGCCGGCCACGTTGTCGTCGTAGACCATGCCGCCGTCAATATTGGTGATGTAAGGAAGCTTGCCGAGGAGGATATGCAAATCGCCATAGTCGCCCTGCGCCCAGATGCGCTCTACACATATTCCCGGTTCGGCGCCCGCGATCCGGTCGGCGCCTGTGACGTTGGCGGCAGTGTCCATGTCACTGTTGTAGTCGATTCGCGCGTGCCCTGTCCAATGCTCATTAATCTTCATAGAGGGCTCTAGGCGAAGCGTTAAGTACTGGTCCGAGGTTCGCGTCATGACGCCTTCTGCATTGACCCTCGAGGTTATATAACGATAGCGTACCGTACCCGTGAATTTTACGTTGTCGACCTTCTTTTCGAGGGCCGCCACGCGGACGCCGAGCTGGTTCAGCTCATCGGCGAATTCCGCCGCCAGCTTGTCGAGCAGAGCCTTGTTGCCGCCGCCTTTCGCCATCGCGCGGGCGACCATCTGCGCCATTTCGAAGCGCGTGATTTCCTGGTCGCCGCGATAAGTGCCGTCGCCGTAGCCTTCAATAACGCCGTCGGCAGCCAACTGGGCAATCGCATCATACGCCCAATGGTCAGCGGGCACGTCCTCGAACGGATTCGTCGCGGCAAAAGCCGTGGAAGTTGCGCCGACAAGCAGTGCCGCCGCACAGGTGGATAAAAATGCCTTTCTCATCTCAAAACTATCCCCTTTTCATCTTGCTAAATTTGCCTTCCGGGAGTTCACCAAACTCCCGCGCAAAGCGCCCCTTCGAGGGGAAGGCAGGGAAGTCTGTTGTTTTCAGTCGTACAGGTCGCACTTGATCTTCACGACAGCGCCGTTCATCGCCTCTATTTTCAGCTTCATGCGGCTGTCGGAAGCGTAATAGGTGTATTCATTCTTGCCGTCGTCATATTCCATCTTGTCCGGCTGTCCGTAAGCTTCGACGATGGCACTTTCCGGCGAGCTGATGCCGATTCCGGCAGGCGTTGTAACGCCGCTGCCCGGTCGATTGATTTTCAGTTCCTCGATTAGATTGCGGTTGAAGTCGTCCAAATCCGCCTTAACGCCGTTCTGGAAGTAAGCGTCGTCCCCGCGATATGTCGCCTGTCCGTAAACGGCAACCGCTTCGTCGACGCTCATGCCCGGAGCGACGCCGCTCAACGCAATTTCAGCGCTCGGAATCGACGCGAATGCCGTTGCGCTCGACATAACCATAAGTCCCGCCAAGTAAGCCGTGATTTTTTTCTTCATGAATACTCCCTCCTCAATTTTGTATTACAATTTTTATCTTACCGGACATGGTTGATTTTATCACTTTGCATTCTCAGCCCGCAAGAGATTTTAGAAATTTAAAACCAACTATAATCCGTATACAAAAAAACCCCCGGACATGCCGGGGGATTTCGTTTTTTCAATTCAATACATTTTACGCGCTGATTTCGCCGCCATGCTTTTCCGCGTAGTCGATAGCCACCGCTACCGCGCCGTCGCCGGTGATGTTCAGGCAGGTGCGGAACATGTCAAGCACGCGGTCGATGCCCGCGACCAAGGCGAGCCCTTCGATCGGAAGACCGACGGACTGGAGCACCATCGCCAACATGATCAGACCCGCGCCGGGAACGCCCGCCGTGCCGATGGAGGCCAGCGTGCCGGTGAAGACGATCATCATCATCTGACCGGTGGTCAGCTCGACGCCGAAGACATTAGCGATGAACAGCGAGCAGACGCCCATATAAAGCGCGGTGCCGTCCATGTTGATCGTCGCGCCCAGCGGCAATACGAAGCTGGTGACCTCGCGGGAGGTGCCGAGCTTTTCCTGCAGGTTCTTCATATTGACCGGCAGCGTCGCGGCGCTGGAGCAGGTCGTGAACGCCAGCAGCATGGCCTCGGACATCGCGGAGAAGAAATCCATCGGGGAAACATGTCCGCCGATCCGGGCAATGATCGAATAGACGGCCACCGCGTGAATCGCGCAGCCGACGGCAAGGCAGGCGATAACCGAAATCAGCGGCAGCAATACCTTCGGACCGTTGGCCGCGACGACAGGCAAGAGCAGCGCGAAGACGCCGATCGGCGCGAAATTCATGATCAGCGCGATGATCTTATAGCAAGTCTCCGCCGCCGCGTCAAAGAACTTGATCAGGATTTGCGCGCGTTCGCCGCCCACCTGGATGATGCCGACGCCGACAAACAGCGCGAACACGATAATCGGCAGGATCTGCGCCTTTGCCATGGCTTCCACCGGACTGGTCGGAATCATGGAAACAAAGACCTGCATGATACTCGGCGCTTCCTTGACGTCCACCTTGCCCTCGGCGACCATCTGAAGGCCGGCGCCCGGCTGGCCGATCCCGGCAACGACGAAACCAATCAGGATCGCGATGGCCGTCGTGACCAGATAGATGGCGATGGTGCGGACGCCGATGCGTCCCAGCGTTTTCGTATCGCCGAGGCTCGTCATGCCGACGACCAGCGAAGTGAATACCACGGGCACGATCATCATCTTGATCAGGTTGATAAAAATCGTGCCGATCGGAGCTATCCACAGCTTGATGAACGGCAGCGCCTCCGGCCCCGCGACAAGCCCGACGACAACGGACAGCACGAGAGCGATGAAAATTTTGATGGATAGATTCATTGCATAAATCCCCCCTTAATAATTATAGAACTCTTTTATTATATGTGACAAACGCTTGAATGTCCATCATGGTGATAATGTATACATAATACAACAAGCTCCGTTTCGTGCGGTATGCCTTTTGTCGTATTTTTACCTGTAAAAACCGAAGGACAACCACCGGGAAATTTTGACACCCACCCGTCTTTCTGGTATAATTCTTGTGGTTAATTTCTCACGAGAACACAAGATGTGGAATTCGAAAGGTAAGATACAGCGATGTTTGTTTCAGTCACAAATTGCGTCTCGCACGGCGGCGCGTTCTTTTTCCGAAAACCGAGAGAAGCGCGCCCCATAGAATGCTCCCTGCTCGACCTTCACGAGATCGCGGAGGAAACGGGAATTTCCGTGGACGAGGTCATTTGCGGGCTGGATGATTTCGGCTCGGCGGACACACTGATGGGATTCGGCGTTCCACTGGCGGAGACTATCCATGTGAGGGAAATCCTGCACATCGATCCGGACCTGACGCCGCGAATCGTTCCAAAGCCGTTGTTTGCGGAGGAGCAAACCCCCGATCTTCCCGTCGGGGCGACACAGATTTTCCCGGAAAAAGAAGAACCTGTCTTCCAAGTCCAGGAAAACGAATTCATCGTCGCGGCGGAGGAAATCATTGCCGAACCGATGATCGAGCCGGAGATCGTGCCGACCGTCGAAGTAGAGATCATTGCCGAAACGGAACCGGTTCCCGAACCTGTCAAGGAAACACAGGACGACGCCCAGCCGATCATTGAGGCAAAAGCAATACCGGAAGCAAAGGAAGAAAAAGAGGCGAACGCACCGAAGACCGAACTTCCGGCGCCGCGCCCGACGGCAAAGAAAGCCGTAAATATCCCGCATCTGGATCTGGAAGCGATTCGAAGGATATCCACCGTCCGCGTGGAAGCGGCGGAGCCGGAAGACGAGGGAGAGGATGAACCGTTGATTGATATGACTGTGCCGGAAGGCTACGCCGTGCAGACCACAACGGAGAACATCGTCTGGCCTTGGGAGATTCGGGAGGATCTGACTCTGAAGGAGGCGCTGGAATCCCTTGACGACAAGCTGTTGACCAGCCTGACCGAGGAGGTCGTGAGCTGCACGATCTCGGGGCAGATGGGCGAAGGCGGCATCAAGTCGCTTTGTGAGACCTACCTCAAAGAAAAGGAACAAATCTACAGCGCGATCCAGCACGAGAGCCGCCGCCGCATCACACGCATGAACGCGAAACCGCGCGCGGCGAGCGCGGCCGGCTCGGATGCAACACTGGATCTGGCCATGCGCATGGCGAAGCAATTCCTGGAGACTGAGATGGGCAAGGAAAAAGCGACGCGGTTCCAGTCCCCCATCGCGAACGACGACGGAAATTATTACATTTTCCAGAAGCACCGAATTGAGGACGAGGACAGCGTGGAATTCCCGAACGAGCGCGTCTATTACCGGGAAACCGGGAACGGCTGGGCAATCTCGGTGGGATATTGAATATGAGAAAAACACCCGTTTCGCGCGGGTGTTTTTTTATTGGAGGCGCGGCTTGACAATCCGTTCCGCGTTGTGTGAAAATAATTTCATGAAGCGACAAGAGGGGGAATCATCATGGTGAAACGAACCGACTTGAAGGAAAAATCGGATCGTCCGAAAAAACGGCGGGGCGCGGCGGGGATTTGGCTGCTGCTGGCGGCGCTTCTGTTCCTTTTCGGAACGGTCAATCCCGCTTTCGCGGAAAACGCGGCGTCTGATTCCGCCGTCGTCGCCGGGGAAACGGCACCCGCATGGAAATGGCTGGGAAAGGCGCCGCTCACGGCGGAACAGGTCCAGGCAATCCTGGCGACGCCGAAAGGAGAACGCCCCGATCCTTCGACTTATCTCGACAAGAAATACATCGAGCGGCATTTGAAGGAATTCCGTCAGGGCGCGTCCTTCATCATGGGGCTGGACAATTACGTCATGTTCGTGCTGACACGCAAATTCATCGGCAGGGAGGACAATACCTGCTTCGTGATGCCCAAGACCGTCTGCGACGACATCGCGAAAGCGGCAAACGGGAATCTTGCCGTCTATGAGCAGGCGCTCGGCTTTGAGCCGGGATATTTCCAGGGGCATAGCGGTCTGGTACGCATCGACGTGTTGGACGTGGCCGATCTCCATATCCGGATCCCCTCGGGGAACGAAGCCGGAGCGAACGCCTGGTGGCTGCCGGGGGGCTATACGTCGGGCGGCGTCCCCGAAGCAATCTCCGATCTGATTCCGAAATCCCGAATCTTGGTAACCCGGCTGCAAGGAGAATGAAATGGCAGCGGAAAATGCTGGGAGCTTCCGGGATGCATTGACACGGGACGAGGTCGTGCCTTTCCTGCGGGGAGACGGCGCTTACCGAAAAGTTCCGACGTCCGACTTCGCCGGAGAAGACGCCCCGACAGATACCTGGCAGGCGCTTCGTGATGTTTACTCCGCCGCGGAAGAAACGCCGGAGACGGAAAAAGCCCTGTCGGATGGAATCACGAATTTGCTGGGCGGCACAGCGGGGGACGTTTATCTGGCGGTCCTGTATCTGACAAGGCTGGCCCTTGCGGAGCAGGGAAACAGGCTTCCGCTGAAGCTGCCTCTGCGCGAGCTTTTGTCAGCAGCGCGGGAAAAGATCAACAAGCAGTGGGAAGCGCTTTCCGGTGAACTTGTCTTTCCCAACGGCTTCGTCAAAAAAAGGGCGCTGGAAGATTTGCAAGGCTGGAACGAAGCAGTATTTCTTCCTTTGTATAAAGTAGATATATTGAGAAACAAAAAATAAGCTGACGGCAAAAAGAACCGTCGCCTCCAAAAGGGCGACGGTTCTTTTTCAATGGGGGGATTGCTTATTTTTTGATGGCGGCGAAAGCCTGCTCCAGATCCCAGATCAGATCGTCGATATGCTCGGTGCCGATGGAGAGGCGGATCGTGCCGGGCGTGATGCCGCTTTCGAGCAGCTCCTTCTCGGTCATCTGCGAATGCGTCGTGGAGGCCGGATGGATGACCAGCGACTTCACGTCGGCGACGTTTGCCAGGAGCGAGAAAATCTTCAGGTTGTTGATGAATTTCTCTGCCGCTTTCGCGCCGCCCTTGATCTCGAACGTGAAAATTGTCGCGCCGCCGTTCGGGAAATACTTCTTGTAAAGCTTGTGATCCGGATGCGTCTTAACCGCCGGGTGGTTGACCTTCTCCACGTGCGGATTCTTTTCGAGGAACTCGACGACCTTCAGCGCATTCTCCACATGGCGCTCGACGCGCAGCGAAAGCGTCTCGACGCCTTGCAACAGCAGGAACGCATGGAACGGCGAGATGGCCGCGCCGGTGTCGCGGAGCAGCGTCGCACGGATGAAAGTGACAAACGCCGCAGGGCCGAGTGCCTCATAGAACTTCACGCCGTGGTAGCTGTCGTTCGCCTCAACGAGCCACGGGAAACGGCCCGACTTCGCCCAGTCGAACTTGCCGCTCTCGATGATTACGCCGCCCAATGTCGTGCCGTGGCCGCCAATGAATTTCGTCGCCGAGTGGATGACGATGTCCGCGCCATACTCGAACGGGCGAAGCTGGTACGGCGTCGCGAAGGTGCTGTCCACGACGACCGGGATCTTGTGCTTGTGCGCGACCTCGGCGACCGCCGCGATATCGATCAGGTTCGCGTTCGGGTTGCCAATGGACTCGATGTAGATAAGCTGCGTGTTGTCCTGGATGGCAGCTTCAAACGCTTTCGCACCGCCTTCAGGATCGACGAAGGTCGTGTCGATGCCGTAATCCGGCAGCGTGTGTTCGAACAGGTTGTACGTTCCGCCGTACAGCGTGTTCGCCGCGACAACGTGCTGCCCCTTGTGCGCGAGCGCCTGCACCGTGTAGGTGACTGCCGACGCGCCGGACGCCACCGCCAGCGCCGCCGAGCCGCCCTCAAGAGCCGCCAGACGGCGCTCCAGGATGTCCTGCGTCGGGTTCGTCAGACGCCCGTAGATGTTGCCCGCATCGCGAAGACCGAAGCGATCCGCCGCATGCTGGAAGTCGTGGAACACATAGGACGTGGTCTGGTAAATCGGCACCGCGCGGGCATCCGTCGCCGGATCGGCCTGTTCCTGTCCCACATGAAGCTGCAATGTCTCAAATTTGTACTTCCTATTTTCTTTTGCCATTTTTCTCTCCCCCAAAAAAGAATTGAAGTTATATAGGTTTATCCTATATGTTGAAATACTATACCACAAATTCCTATTATGTCAATAGGAATTTGTTTTTTGTTGAAAATTTTCTCCATGCAGTTGTAAAATCCCTCCTTTTCATCATGTACGCGTGCGAAAGGAGGTGAGAAGATGCAAGTGGATCGAGTTAATTTCGC